>NZ_JAYGIN010000022.1:0-127056 GCF_034931005.1 Arcicella sp. LKC2W | reverse complement strand
GTATCGCATACGCCCACATCTCGACTTTTTGGGCGTATGCGATACGCCCCTACGTAATGATGACAATATTTAATATTATTAATTAATTTGTTATTCTTACTTACCTCATGGAATTACCTATTATTTATCGTAAGCATTTGGAATAAATTATTTGACATTTAGTAGTGGCGTATAGCATACGCCAACATCGTCATGACATTGGCGTATGCTATACGCCACTACCAAATGAACGAAATCAATATTCTTAAATAATTTATTCTTGGTATTTAAGTCCATTAAACCCCAGCCAAAAGCCCTTCAATATCCATCATCGACTCTGGAAAGTGAGTTGAAATCATCATTCCATTGATTTCTCGCATGGCTGCCGTAGCTTGATGACCCTTACACACTAACGTGAGGTTTCCATCTTGTTCAAGGTAATATTCAAAACGCATCAATATTCTACTGACACTTTGGGCTTCCATGTACATTTTCATCACTACTTTATTGAAAGCAAATAGTTGACCGATGTATTGAATGCTTAAATCAAGTGTAATGAGATGTAAGCCATTTTTGATTTCCTCGATAATATCAGGGCAGTATTCATACAAAAACATCTCTCTACATTTGCCCTGCCAAACGGCATAATTGGCAAAATATATATTGCCGACCACATTGGTTTCTTCAAAGCTGGTTACAAATCTATACTCGTAATAAGCTCCTTCATTTGTATTAATTATAGGCATTTTCTTCTGTGTTTATGAGTGTTGTGATTTTAGCAATCTTCGGTAATACTTCTATTTCTAAAGTAACAACCTCTTTAATTTGGCTTATTTTAAGGTTTTGACTAAACAATTTACCTTGTTTCAATATTTCAGATTCAGAAGTACCAATCGGGTCTTTTCTAAGGGTTACATAAAAACCATCTATGGCAATAGATACTTTATCGAAGTCTTTAGAATTGATTGGACTCAAATGATTTATGAAATTTTTGGGTCTATGAATATTTCCACCACTCGAAAAATTTATCAAAAGATATTCAATATAATTTGCCAATAGAATTAAGTTCCATTCACCCGAGAAGCCACTTCCCGCAACACTGGTCAAGTCTAAGTTTTCCCAATATTGTTTTATTTCACCTTTGGCATTGACAACGTAGCTATTAATCCGAGTAACGTTTCCGATATGATGAACCTCCTGCGTACTGATGTAAAAAGGTCCTTCGATGGGATTAGGATTAAAAACAATTTTACCGACCGCCGTAGGCAACAAACTTTGGTGAGGTCTGCAAGCCTGATGACAATGAATAGCAGCATCATTAAGCCCTGAGTCGCCCAAGATTTGATTTTGCGGTAAATACGCATTAAACCATAAATCCGTTAGGTTTTCAGTAGCACTTGCCATTGATTTTAAAGCACTTAGCTCTGAAAAAGCATTGATTCGACGGAATGGCCCATGATGAAATAATAAGTCATCATAAAACTTTGTTTCCGTATCAAAAGGTAATTTATTTGAGTAGGGGAGGGGCAAACTTTTAAATAATGCCACATTATCATTTTTACCTAATTTGATATAAGCCTCAAAACAATTTACCTGAAAATCCGAATCTTCGCTCTGTACAACAGCATGAAAAGTGTATCTGGAAACTCTCGTGACGATAAATCGAACCGTATTTGCTTCAGATTGAGGAATAAATATGGACTTATTAATCTTTAAATCCTCAAATGTCCAAATGGGCATTTCTGTTTCCAAAGCACTACAAACTTGAGCCATTCCCTCCAAAATCATGACCGTAGGAAATACATATTGTCCTTGAAAAACATGATTTTGCAAATAAATATCCTCTTTCAAATTGACACTAACCTCTGATACAATTTCCACTTTTGGAATATGATGTTTGATATTTGCCACAAAACGTCCCAATGGTAACCGTTCCTTGACATAGTTCAAGGTTGGCATATTTCCAAAGCGTCCCGAAATGATAAGTCGCCCGCCAGCATAGTTTTTATCGGCAATAACTGCCTTCAAAATTTCAACGCCATGAGCCACAGGAATAGCAAAAACCCCTTTTTCTTTTAGCGTATTGATGGTATTCAGAGAAACGCCCATGCCTGTTTCGTCCCAAACAGACCATTCTAAAGTCATACATCGACAAGATGAATGTTCTTTTCCTACGCTTTCAATTAAAAGTGCCAATTGGTCATTTGCCCAAGCATAATCTGCATTTCCGTGCATTCCACTTTGTGCGATAATTGACCCATAACCAATCAGTAATTTTAGCGAGTCAAGATTTAGAGCCGCCAATACATTTTTGAGTCCTTCCACTTTTACCAAAAGCGTTCTGTCAAAATCCTGCGGTTCTAACAAATGTAAGGCTTTGGGATAATTGACTCCTGCACCATGAATAAAAGCTGTAATATTGCCAAATTCACGGATTGCTGTTGCAATACCTTCCGAAACACTTTCTTGCGAACATACATCAACCGAAAGGTATTTATAGTTGATAATATTTTCATCAAGTTTTTTCAAATTTGACCGTAATTCATCGTCTCTCTCTGGCAATGAACGCCCCATAATAATCAGTTTTGCCCCAGTACATTTGGCTATGTTAAAGACCGACTCAAAAGTGATTCCTTTACCGCCACCCGTTGCTAAAATGACATCTTCCGACGATAAGGTATTTTTGATATTTGCCTTTTCTGGATAGAAAAATGCCAATTCAGATTCTGCTCGAAAGCCATCTGCCCCAAACGATACTTCTTTATATTTTGTCGCATTTCTGATTTCACCACGAATTTTATCAAAAGCATTATCCTTGCTTTGGATTTCAATACTGAGTGTTGAAAATCTTGGATTTTCCAATTGAAAGGTTTTCAGGATAGGTTTTAAATCTCCTGTAATTACCTCATCAATTATCCCGATTAATACTACTTTTTTAGCTTCCTTTATTTCGGGTTTTCTCAAAAATTCTACAAACTTAAATAACTCTTTACAAGCTAACGCAGATGAATATACGAAAACTGAAGCGTCCCCAATATTGGCAGAAACATCTGTGAGGATTGGAGCCAATAATTTTACTTGGTCGTCATTGCCTGCCACAAAAACATTGCCCCCGTATTGTTCAATATTGAGTAAACTTGCTTTTTTAGGATTCAGTTTTCTTTGAAAAATATGCGACCAATTATGGATTTTTTCAAAAGAGATATTTTCCTTCAGCGAATTTTTATTGATACTACTTTCACCCTTAAAAATAACATTGCTCAATTCTTCAATGTTGGCATCTGAATTTGCCAGAATGGAAGCTTCTGAAAATACGATTTGGCTTTTGTTGAATGCTTTGACAACAATAGATAAAATTTCGGTAATTGCCAGTGAATTGATATGGAGTTGCGACATGAGTCTATCCTCACTCTTAATCATTTCAAGGGGAATTTCGATTTTTTTACTGATAATCGCTTTTAGATAATTAGTAATTCCAATAACGGAGGTTTCGAGATTCGTCTCTCCAGAAAAATTATCCGTTGCTTCATTTTGAGTAGCGGAAAGGTTGATTTCCTGCGTTTCTTCAGAAAATGAACTTTCAAACTCATTTTGTTCACAAGGATTTACAAAAGCATCTAAACGCCAATTTTCAATATCAAATTCTTTGTAAAATCTATTCGTTGACAATTCATCAAAATATACACTGTTGCCAGAAATATAGGTCAGCGAAAGCGTATTGAGCAATCCACGAATAGAATTACTACCAAAGTCAAGCGAAACAACCTCGAAATCTTGATAGTCTTGCAAAGACCGAGAAAGAGCATTACCAGGCCCCACTTCAATTAAAATGGGGTTTTCGTGCTTGATTTTTTCAATTGCCTGACTAAAATATACAGGCGATTCAATTTGCTCAAACAACATTTGTTGAATATCCGTTTCTGAACAAATACTTTCTGCCGTTACGGTTGAAATGACTTTTCTGATAGGTGTATTAAATTCAATTCCTGCCAAATCTGTCTTAAATTGCATAGCGGCTTGTTTCATCATGGGTGTATGAAAAGCATGAGACACTTTCAACCTAACATGATGAATACCTTCGCTTAGAGCCTGATTTTGAACCTTTTGTATCTCGTCAATATGTCCGCCAACCACAAAATTTCCTGTGCCATTATAACCCGTAATAAACACGTTATAATTGCTTATCATTTCCTTTATGGTCTTTTCATCGCATTTGATAGCCAGCATTGTTCCGTCTTTTTCACCCAATTGAGACATCGCTTTTCCACGAGCAACGGCAAGCGTTTGGGCATCTTCGTTTTCAATAACACCTGCCCATGCCAAAGCTGAAATTTCTCCAAGACTATGCCCAATACCAAAGTTTGCTTCAACCCCAAATTTTTCTAACATCTCTATTGATGTTAAGGAACTTTGTAAAATGGCAGGTTGTGCTACTGAGGTATCTGCAACCCCACAAATGGGAGCTTTTGGGGCTGTTTTTGGTTGATTTACCCATGCTGAAAATGCTCCAAAATCTGGATAAATGGGAGCTCCTTGCCCTGGAAAGAGAAATCCAATTGGTTGAGATTTACCATTACAATCAAAGAAAATACCTTTGTTGGTATCAATAAATCTGGTTTTATTTTGGATAATTTCGTTTTCTAAAATACCTAAATTTTCAGCTAATTCATTGGGCGTTTTTGCCACTACCGAACCTCTCCAAATACCTTTATCTTCAAAAGATGCCGTGATGGTGGCTGATAAATCAACAAACTCTGCACGAGAAATATCTCTTGACAACGATTTGAGACGAGCGATTATCTCTAAAAATCCTTGTTTGGAAGTTGCCGAAAATGGAAAAACTTCGCTATCTCTTTGAGAATCTGACAGTTTGAGTATTTTGCCTGAGAGTTTCTTGATTTTTTTGTGGTTGGGTGCTTCTTCCATTGTTAGATGCACATTTATACCACCAAATCCCATTGATGACACAGAGGCTCTCATCGGGATATTTTTCTCCCACAAAATCGGTTTAGTTGCCAATTGTAAAAGACTTTCATTTTCCGTCAGAAGAGCATGAGGCGTATTTCTTCGAGATGCAGGAATAACGCCATTTTTGATAGCCAAAGATGCTTTAATAACACCTGCAACGCCAGCCGCAGCTTTGGTATGTCCAATCAAATGTTTGACCGAACCCAAAATGGCGGGTATATCGTTTTTCCCTGCCTCTTTCAAAGAATTGACAATGGCAGACATTTCCACTTGGTCGCCTGTGGGCGTACCAGTGCCATGTCCCTCAAACATAGCCACTTGACTAATTTTATACCCTGCTTTTTCGTAGGCACGGTCAAACGCTAATTGTTGCGTTTCAGGTTTTGGTCTGGTAATACCACCGCTACCGTCAGACGAAATGCCACAACCTTTGATGACTGCATAAATATTGAGATTGCGAGCAATAGCTTCTGATTCTTTCATCAAAACGACAATTCCACAACCTTCACCAGGCCAAAAACCTTCTGATTTGGTGCTATATACTTCCATTTCGTTCATTGCCAATGCACCGTTACGGGCAAAACCAATGATTTCAAAAGGGTCGATACTCAAATCTACACCACCCACCAAAACCACATCAAGAGAATTGTTCAAGATAGAATTACAACCATTTTCAAATGCTAATAATGACGACGCACAAGCCCCATCAATGGTGAATCCGCCCCCATGAAAATCAAAATAATTACATATTCTTCCGCTAATGGTATTGCTCAAACCTCCTGCCAAACTATCGGCATCGGGTTCGGGAAAAGGCTCTTTATAATTCTTTTCGGCATTGTTAAGAATCATGTTGATGTCTTCTTGCGTGTGGTTTAAGTTTTTAAGTGTTTTTTCAAGCACTTTACGCACATAAGGCCAACGCAATCTCATAATTCCTGAACGGCTAAATTCGCCCGTTAAAGAATTTCCTAATACAACCCCAACACGATTTTTATCTAAACCTTCTCCATTTTCAAAACCTGCATCTTTCAATGCTCCTGCGGCTACGTCCAACGCTAACCAGTGCGTAAAATCAGTACGTTCAAAAGTGCTTTTAGAAACTTTGTATTTTATTCTGTCAAAGCTATAACCTGTTATTACTGAAGCTGTTTGAGAATATGTTTTATCTACTTTCGATTTATCCTTAGAATAGTAGTCGTTCATATTCAGGCGTTTGTCAGGAATGTGTCTAAATTGTTGGCGTAAAGACAAAATGTTATCCCAATATTGCTCAATACTATTTGCTCCTGGATATCTGCAATCCATTCCTACTATCGCTATTCCTTCATTAGTTTTCATATTTCATAGTTTTAAATTGGCTGTTTCTTTGATATTTCCAGAAACAGTTAGGTTTATGAGGTAAGTACGCTTTATGGGTATTTTATGACATAATTTCATTTTCAGCCACATAAACATTTGTTGCCTGATTAGCAATTACCCATTCTCGAATCATACTTAAAAACAGTTGGAAAGAAGGTTCACCGTTGATATATTTTTCACCTCTCAGTGTTTTTTCAATAACTTCCATCGCAAATTCATGACAGTCCATAGAGCTTCTGCCTGTCAATATTTTCTCTGTTTTATCGGTTGCGTGAGGATTGCCCGCTAATTGTCTTGTGTGAGTTGCCAAAAACGAACCTTCACCCAAACGATAGGCATATTTACCAGATAAATCCTTCAATAAATGGATTTTCCTTTCCGAAACGCCACCTGCATAAGTAGCCGCCAAACCAACTCCAGCCCAAATTGCCCCTTGTCTTTCTTCAGGAAAGGCACTTAATGTTTCCGCAATTTTAGTGGGTTCGCCTGAATTATAAAACCAAACGGCACGCCCTATTCCGTTATCGTATCCTTCAACGAAATAGGCTTTTTTACCTGCAAATGAGCGAGGAATAAACATTTCTTTGAGGGTTTTTTGAGGCTTAAAGTAAGCATTATAAAAACCGATACCGTTCAAGAAAAGCGACTCACCCTCTGAATTTGCTTTTGTGGTGAAATATTCAAAATTATTATTTCTGAATATAGCAGAAGCAATGCCAGCCCCAATGTAGGACATATAGGCATGGTTTCGTCCTTCACCCTCAATAAAATCGTACAGGCGATTTTTATTTGAGATTGAAAATAAATCTAAAGTAAACAAGCCCATTGCTGCTCCTTCGTGGAAGAAACCTACAAGCTCATTTGATACCTGTGCAATGGCAATGGAAAGGCTTTTTGACAAACCACATTCCAAAGCAATGTTATAGGCATTGACTACCGTTTTGGCAACCAATTCCAATCTATCTTGTGCTGGAAGACCTACTTCAAAATCACGAATTTTAAATTCTGCTTCTGAAAGTGGTAAACCTAAAATAAGTTTTCGAATAATTTTTAACTTTTCCATGATGAATATTGATATGGTTTTACAAATGTGGGATGTTTCCATTCACCATCGAACCATAACTTGGTTCTTTAATGTGCGTTAAGGTGTCCTGATAATTCATTTTGCCATTTCTAATAGTTGATTGAATCTTGACTTCATTTGTGGCAAAAATATCTATTAACCAATAATATAAACCTCTGGCAGTACAAACCGTCATCAAGGCGATAAACATGGCAAATACAATGTGTAAGCTCATCATGATACTATAAACTGCGGCTACACTGAGTCCGAACACAATTTGTCCTTTCTTCGTAATTGGGGTAGTGGCAGGGTCTGAAATCATATAGAAGGTGAAAAGTAAAAAGGCAATGCCAGACATCGGCATCAAGGCACCAATGGTTGAGGTATCCATGATGGTTGTTCTAATAACGGCTTGCAAAAAGAATCCACCAACCCATGCTAATATCAAAGGGATTTTTTTGGTAAAAACGGCATTTAATAAACTACCCAATGTCATAAAAATACAAACTAATAACCAATCCACCCATCCAGAAGTAGCTTCACTAAATTGATATGGTGGTGCCACGCCCACCCAAGGAAAAATAAGTAACATTGTACCAATACCTGTGTTTGATGGATTTAGGAAATGGCGAGGTTTGCCGTTGATATTTACTTTAAATAATACTTTTGATAGCATCGCAACGGCAGTAGCGAAGACAATTGGCATTAATCTTTCATTGGTAAATAATAACATAGAAACCGCTGAGGCAGAAATATGAGCAGGTAAAAGAAAATAAATAAACTCTTTTACATTGCCTTTCATAAATGAAATAGGTCTTTTATTGATTTTAGCTTCTAAGATTTCAAAACTAATTTCAAGTGTATAGGCGGTCAATAACGCAATCACCCAGTGAGCTACGGATTGCTCGAAGCCAAGATAAAAATGACCAAATAAATTTAATACCGTTATTGCCGAAGCAAATCTTATGAGTGCGGGGACTCTGTTGTCTTTCTTTGTCATGATTTTAATAAGTTAAAAGGTTATTTAAGTAAACAATTTAGAGTTGAATAGACTGTTTAATAAGTTTTTTGGGGGAATTTAATCCTCTGAAAGAACTTCTCGAAACAATATCCTAATGCCTAATTTCTACTTAATACGGTAAGGCAACGGTATGCCAGCCTGAATTAAGTTTGACTTTAGTTAACGCTACTGTTCCGTCAGATTGTCTCCATGAAATTTCAACATTGTCGATTTTATTGGCGGCTGCCTTTCCCAAACCGAAGTGAATTTCACTGCTTCGTTTTCCTGTGTGTCCGTTGCCGCCATCTACAAAGCTGACCAATTTTTTTCCGCCAACTGTGTAAGCCGTCACTTTTGCCCCAAGAGCGTATTTAGCTTTCAATTTTTGCTTAGGGTCAATAAGCACTTTATGATTGTTGGAATCGAGCGATAAGATAAGTTTTAATCCTAAAAAATTATTTTTGGTTTCGCTTTTGTTATGATACATTCTTGAATCTTCCCATTGCGATGATGCTACAAAATCTAACTTGCCATCATGTTCAAAATCTGCGGTGGCAATTCCTCTTGTTACCTGAATATCATCAACATCTATATTGGCAGAAATATCATAATACTTTCCTGATTTATGCTTTACAAAAAAAGGAATGTGAGCATGACCTGAAATATCATCACCTTGATTGATTTTAGGCCAATTTTCTGGATTTGCTAAAAATTCATCGTGTCCTGTGGCTAATTCTTGGAGTTCGGGCCATCTATTGGTTTTTCCTTTTCTAAACCCTGTGCCTTGTATCGCTTCTGGAACTCCATCGTTGTTAAAATCTCCTAAACGAGCCTCCCAACCCCACGAACTTCTCGACAGTCCCAAAGATTCACTTTGATTAACGAAAGGAGCAATTCCTTTGGTAAACGACTCGGTATCGCCTGTGTTAATAAAAGCATAATGGCTTTCATGAAGAGCATAATCATCAGCAATATTACTTACGTATATATCTAAGAGTCCGTCGCCATTAATATCCCCAAAATCTACGCCCATTCCTTTGAAAGAATCTCTACCCAAAACACTTGAACGAATTGAGAAGAAACCTTTTGGACCTTTCAATTCCTGAAAAGAAAGTTTGCCATTGGTTGATTTATTGAGTAAAAGTTTGTCAGGAGCGAAGTCATTGGCAATATAAATTTCTGGAAGCATATCACCGTTTAAGTCTGCTGCTGCCACTGCCAAAGTCCAGTCGTAAGGAAAATCTAAGCCTTGAAGCCAGTCTTTTGATTCTTTAAAAACAGCTTTTCCATTGTTGATTCCTGCCCATAAAAATATGCGATTAGTCGCTCCATTATCGCCTCTCGACATAGAATGTTGCATTACTTGATTTTTATCGGTTGCTCCTTTTTCATATAATTTTGAATCGTCTGGAAAATAATTTCCGATAAAAATATCATCATGTCCGTCGCCATCAAAATCGGCAATGGTGCTGGTAGTGGTAAACCATTTTTCAACCGTTGGGTTCAATTCTGCTTCTGTGAATCCGTTGGCTGTCTGGTAGAAAATAATCGGCGAACGTCCTAAATAGTTCACCAAAATATCCATTTTACCGTCTTCGTTAAAGTCATTTGCCAAAGTTCCTGACGGTGGCATTGATGCTGGATTATACGATAATGTTTTGGGACTTAGTTGGAATGGTTTGTATCTCTCGCCTGTACCAGTTGCAGGGAATACTGAAACGGTATTGTATCGAGGGTCAACGTGAACAATATCATTGGGTAAATTATCCCCGTCAAAATCGGTAACATTTACGGCAGCTCCCACTACTGACACCCAAGCATCAATTTTCTTGTACTGAGGGTGTACTTCGTGTATATCTATCGGTACAATCCCTTCGGGTTTATATAAAATGCTTTTTTCAAATTTAAAATCTTTGGCTAATTCCTCTCGTTCTTGATACGAAATAGAGCTTGGTACCGTAAAACCATAAAGTATGGTTAATAAGGCTACCGCAATCAATTTGGATAAATGTCTCATTGTTTTTCAGTTTAGATTATTGTCACAATTAATGACAGTGACGATTTAAAGTTTAAGATTTCAGATTGCCATAGAATTGACTATCAATGATTTATGAAAATCAAAGTTTTGTCAGGTAGGTTGATTGTATTTTTGAGAGAGAATAGCATCAAGAAAACGTTTGTCGCTAAATCTTCAAAACATCATCAAACTATCAGTAAAAAAAGAGTGGTAGTATGCAAATTTTACACGTTCCTCAGTAGCTATTGGCGGTTAGCGATTGGATTTTGCTCTAATAAAGTAGGGTAGGGGTGATAGTAGCTATTTATTAACCCGACAAAAGGCTAACAGATTTTTATTGGAAACAAATAACTACCCAATTCAGCCCCGACGTATGCCTATTTCTGAAGCTATTTCAAAGAACATTGTTCAACAAAATCTACAATATTATTTTTTGAAATATGCTCCATAGTGAACGCATGAGTATATACGTCACCGTTGGCGTGACGATATTTCGGTAAGTGATATTCTTTTATAACACTCGGATGTGGTGCTTTGAAATATACACAAGGAGAATGTTCGTTAAAAATAGTTGGGATTCCCTTAGCCATCAATTGATTGTTTAAGAATGTGGCTTTTGATATGATTTTCTTTGTCCGCAAAACCATATTATCAAAGCCAATACTTTTCAATTTTGTAAGCACAATAAAGGGAGACAGACCATCTCTTGAACCTGCAATGGTGGTATCAAGCGAGTTATAGTCGTTCACAAAAGAATATTGGATATTTTTGAGGTTACTTTTTCTGACCAAGAAAACGGAACTCGGAAAGGGTACGCCCAAACGTTTATGAAAACTAACCGCAATACTATCGACTTCTGGAATGCTAAAATCAGCTCTAATATCCTCAGCATCAATGAAAGGAGTAATTAATCCACCGAGAGCAGCATCAATATGAATATGGTAGCGTTCTCTCGGAATTTTATGGTCATGAATGATTTTTATGAGTTTATTTACATCATCATACGCTCCTTTGGACACTGTACCAGAGGTAAAACAGAAAATAAATGATTTGTCACGATTTTTGGCTAAATAAGAACTGAACTTATCCAAATCTATTTTACCATATAAATCTGCCTCAATCTCAACCATTTCTTTCACTCTAAGTAAAGAAACAGATTTTTCTATGCTTGCATGAGCCTGATTTGAAGTAACTAAAATACCGTCGTTGTTGAGTTTTAAATTGGCTAAATGTACAGCCTGAATATTGGAGATTGTAGAACCGCTGGTGGTATATCCCCATACTTCTTCGTGGGATATTCGGAGATAGTCAGCCATCAAGAAAATGAGTTCACGTTCATAACCCAAAGTGTGAACTTGCCCGCCAAAACCATCAAAAGGGTCTCCTAAATTATTGAGAGTATGTTTCAATAAACGAGCAAACATAGAACAGTCGCTGGTAGATTGATTGATTTGAAGTCCAAAACATTTTTTTCTCTCTTTACTAAAATAGTTATCCAACTTTTGGATTTCCTGTTTTTCTAAAACATTATTTTTCATTGTTAAATTTCGGGTTATAAGGTCATATTTATCCAGTCAAATATTTATACTTGTTCAAGCAGAAAAGTTGATAGAACAACAGATTGAACAATAATTATTAATTCATTCCTGACAAAGCCATGAAATCGAATTGGGACTTAGATAAAGTTTCAGTTTAGAGGATAATCGTAATAATCTTAGAGGTGGGGCAAAACAGATGATGAAGGTAGGAGTAAAATATAAGAAGTACCGTGTATAAATAGTTTTTTGCTTTTACTATGCTTGATTGTCAAATCATTGATTAGTCCTAATTATCTACACAGAGGGTACTTCTGTCAAAAATTTTAATGTGCTATTATAATTTTGCGAGGTCTTCTTCGCAGACTTTTTTCAATAAAGAAAGTCCTTTTTCGTTGGTCAATCTCATATCTTTTCTAAGGTCTGTCAAATGAGCAATAATATTTGCTGGAAAATCCATCTTCACCTTAAACTCTTGTCTGACATAAGTATTGTTGCCTTTTTCCAAAAAAGAATAGTTAAATTCTGGTTTAGCATCATAAGGTACTGTGATATTACATTTAATATTTACAGCCTTATTTTCCTCCAAACCAACTATTTCCTGATAGCCTTCGCTGGTTTCTTGAACACCAACCCAATGAAACTTAGAGCCAACTTGTCCATCAACTGCGGTGATGTCAAATTTTTGTTGCGGGTCTGTCAATCTAAACGGCGACCAACTCGGGTAGTTCTTGAAGTTTCTAACCTTGTTGTAAACTACACTGGCAGGAGCATCAATTTTCTGCTCAGAAACAATTACGATTTCTTTCTCGTCTGAAGAAATCATATTAAGAATAACAACCGCAATAACGATGATTCCTAAAAAAATACCCAAGAACTTGATTCCTTTTTTCATGATATTGTTGTTAAACGTTGAATTGTCTTAAGTGATGGTCGATATGCTTGTAATTATATTCTCCAACTTGCGTTTTGGTCATTTTACCAAAGAAAGGATGTGAAAAACCTTCGTAGTCGGCTTCACTTTTGCTCTCAAATTGGTTTATCAAATTAATCCATCTCATTCTGTTGTTTGAGATATAGCCATTTTCCTTAATCTTAAATTCTGGATGCGTAGGCTCATTTTGTTTAAATGGCGTTTCATCTTTTACCAGACTTTTAAGGGACATCTGACCAAAAATTCTTCCAATAAATAATCTATCGTAGCTTTTGATACGGAGGTACATTTCTTCCGTTTTGATACAATGTATTATCATTTGGTAAACATTCATTTTACCCCAATTTGAAGAGCTGCTATCTGATAGCTTTTCAATACGTTGAATTAACTCTTCTCTTACTTGTTTATCGAATATTGATTTCATGATATTTGTTGTTTAATAGAATTGTGTAAAAGTCCTAAGTATTAGGTATCAAGAGTAAGTACATTGTTCCGAATAATTTAATTGCAAAACCTATTCTCAATTTATTTATTCTCTGTACTTAAAATCTTAATACCTCGGACTTAATACTTTTCGGAAGTATATACTTAATGTCGCAAGTTAAATTTGAGTCGAAAAAACCTCACCCCCAACCCCTCTCCGATGGAGAGGGGAGCATTCGACCCCATTTTTCTCCCCTCTCCATCGGAGAGGGGTCGGGGGTGAGGTTTTGCGACATTAAGTACATACTTCCGATACTTTTTATAAAATCCCAAATGAGAAAGTAGTTTTTACTACATCGGAATAAGGTCTCTAATCTCAACGTTTCCGCCAATTTCTAAAATTGGAGAACCTTTTGCCAAAGTCAAAGCTTCATCTAAATCTTGTGCATTAATGACCATATCACCAGCAAGCACTTCTGAGCCACTCATGTGAATATTATCTACAAAACTGCCATCACTTTTCAATACTCTTCCTGAATATCCTAATTGATTTGTACCAACAAACTGACCATTTTGGGCTAAACTTCCAATCCATTGTCCCCATTTTTGACCTTCTACTTCCATTTCTTCTGGTGTAGGTTGATAGTTAGGATTGAAATCGTAGCGAAAGATTAATTTAAACTGTTTCATTTTTTTAGATTTTAGTTATTAGTTAAATATTTGATTTTAAAAGAATTACATTGGTACTACGTCTCTAATTTCAACGTTTCCACCAATTTCTAAGATTGGAGAACCTTTTGCCAAAACCAAAGCTTCATCCAAATCTTGTGCATTAATGACCATGTCACCAGCAAGCACTTCTGAGCCACTCATGTGAATATTATTGATAAAACTGCCATCACTTTTCAATACTCTTCCCGAATATCCTAATTGATTCGTACCGACAAACTGACCATTTTGGGCTAAACTTCCAATCCATTGTCCCCATTTTTGACCTTCTACCTCCATTTCTTCAACAGTAGGTTGGTAGCTTGGATTAAAGTTGTAGCGAAAGATTAACTTAAACTGTTTCATTGTTTTAGATTTTTAGTTAAAAAATAAAGTAATTATTATAAATATTTTTGTTGCAAAATTTAAGTAAGGGTTGGGATTTAGGGCTTAGAATGTAGTATCAAAACCCTTATTAATCAGGCTGTTACCTACCAAAACGCTAACACCTAAATCCCAATTCCTATTTACATTGGAATCACGTCTCTAATCTCAACGCTTCCACCAATTTCTAAGATTGGAGAACCTTTTGCTAAACCTAAAGCTTCGTCCAAATCTTGTGCATTAATAACCATATCACCAGCAAGCACTTCTGTGCCACTCATGTGAATATTATCTACAAAACTGCCATCACTTTTCAATACTCTTCCTGAATACCCTAATTGATTTGTTTCTACAAACTGACCATTTTGGGCTAAACCACCAATCCATTGTCCCCATTTTTGACCTTCTACTTCCATTTCTTCTGGTGTAGGTTGATAATTAGGATTGAAATCGTAGCGGAAGATTAATTTAAATTGTTTCATTGTTTTAGATTTTTGAACGCCCTCTTAGCTTTAATACCAATCAGACTATTCGGTTTATTATTTATTTGTATTTGTAATTGTGTATAAATCTTGAACACTACCAAGTCCTCCGTGCTGAGAAATTATCTTACTAACCTTCAAGTTTTTTTCTTTGATATAGTCCAAGAGATATTGAGAATTGTTCTTGATACTAACCTTTGCTTTTTCTGTAAATCCTCTTGGGGTATATCCACCCCAAACTTTCATAAATGTGCCGCTCCAAAGCTGGTCAGCCTGAATAATTATTTCTTCCTCTGGCAAATAAACAATTAACATATCTGACGAGTGAGGCGTAGCCGAAGACTTTGTAGCATTCAATCTGTGGATTTCAATTTTTCCATTTTCCAAGACAGTTACATTCTTCACAGGGTTGATTGTCAACGGCTTAGGGTTTGTAGCAAATTTATCTTTATTAAGGCTATGGTCTGCCGAAGTAACTTTTTTCAAAAACGGTACAGATTCTTCAGCAAGATAAATATTCCCCGTTTCTGTCAATCCTTCTCTGATTCCAGCAAAATGGTCATGATGGCAATGCGTTGAAATAATACCTTTGATGTTATTTTCATTAAAAGCTTTCTTGGCAGCATCAATCAAACTTCTTGTCCAATCTTGGTTCAAGGGTGTATCTACTAAATACAAGCCACCCGAAGTTTTTATCGCTACATTCCATAATCTGTTATCAGGTCTTCCAATGATTTTAACTGTCGGAGAAACATATTGTGGCTCCATTTTGTATGGTTTCATATCTACCGTTCCCAAATCAACTGCTCCATCGTTTACAGGTTCTGGCCATCCAAGATTCCAGGCGTTCCATCTCATGATAAATTGAGAGTTATATACCCCAATTTTAGATTGAACATCATCATAAGGTATTGGATCATTCACAACCTCTGGATTGAAAAAGCTATCACTAAATGAAGGATTTATTTTGATGTTTGAAATCGTTTCTTTTCTCAATAAATTCTTGTTATGATAGTGTTCCAGCGTAGTTGGGTACTGAATGCCGTTTACTTTTGTCCAGTTCTTGAAAACAACTTCGTATTTTACATTTCCTTGTAAAAAATCAACTTCATCCGTGCTTACTTTGGTAGGCAATTTGGTGTCTTTATCAAAAAATACCTCAAAAACAATAGAAGGAAATTTCTCATGACTGAAACTCAAAACTAAATTTTTCGTGTTTACGGTTTCTTTATTTTTGCTAAGAAGCACCTTTAATAATTGAAGTGGATTAGACATCATTTGAACTTTTAAATGAGCCTCAATTTCCGTCGAGAACATCGCCACAGGAGTGACTTCATTAAAGTAATATGATTTCCAAATATATTGGTCTGATTGAGAACCAACTCTGTCCGAAATGAATACATTTGGTCCTGAAGTTTCATAATATGCAGGCTGATTAAATTCACAGTAACTATAATCCATTTTCAACTTTCGGGCAGACAAATTACTATAACATTCATAAATATATTTGTTGCTCACCAAAGGCGTAGGCAAAGAAGGAATATCTTGTTCGTATTCATAACTCATTCCATCTACTTTAAAGGACACTGTTTTGTAATCTTGAATTGCTTGAGCATTGCCTGCTACTGAATTTAAGGCTTCTGATAATTGAATTTCATTGGGTGGGGTACTATTTTCTGCTTCCTTACAAGAAATAGTCAAGAAAATAACCGCAACTAATGCGTAAAGTGATTTTTTCATGGTTTTAGAGATTTTTAATTTTTGATACTAAAATAATTTGATTTTAAAATTTTGTGTTTCCGAAAAGGCAAGCAATTTCCCTGATGATATTGGGATATATCATCTTAAAACCTCTTTCTACGTCTTCAAATACAGATATTATCATCACCCTTTGATATATACGTCATACATCAAAGGGTGTTAATGGGGTAAGTTTTAGTTAGATTTTTATTCTTAATGAACTGATTAAGCCCGTTTCAACATGAAAACTCAATCTCTACTTTCCCTCACTTTTACTTATTTTGAAATTATGAATCAATTCTTCAAAACTACGATATGGTATTGGCTTTTCTAACCAATCAAAATATTGAACATTTTTATCTTGAAATTGCGATGCTCTGTAAGCACTGGTAAAAACAATGTTAATTAGTTTGTCTTCGCCTGTTTTTAACAAATGTTCAATACTTGATTCTTTATTTAATTGAACGTCCAAAAAAACAATATCTACGTCGTAATTGATACTTTTCAAATAATCAAAACCTCCTTTTAAGGTATCAAATGTATCCAATACTACTAAATCATTTGCTCTATTAGCAAAATTTACGAGTATAAGGCTTGCCCGTGGCTCATCGTCTATTATCACACATTTAAGTTCCATCCTGAATCGTTTAAGTGGTTTCGGTATATTAATTAAAAAATTTAATAGGTCAATTTATGATTTCCACGTCACATTATTAAGAAATTTGTCATTCTTTTTTGCTTTATCCTCTATTGGAGGGTGATCGCATTAATTTCTCATTTTGGTCACTGTTTAGCGTGTTTAATTATTTTTCCCTTTTTGTTGAATCAAAGCTACCTAAAACTTAAAAACCATGCTTTCTTCTTAGACTTGTTTCGATATATTTTCGACAGAATACTTGATTTGTTAGATATTATTTTTGACAAGTCCCAAACTGGAAGTCCCCAATCAAACACTTCAGCATAAATTATCCTAAAATTTATCTGAACTATCAATGGTTTGTTGCAGACAAACGATAGACCACAGATAGAACGGATTATACTGATTTTCGCTGATTATTCTTTATTTTATCTGATTGCGTCCCAGTGTAAATCAGTTCAATCTGTGGTCTAAATTTGTCTGCGACAAATAGTGTTTGAAATACTTTAATTTGACGGATATTTCATAGAATAATACTTTTGTTTTACTCATCTCTTTTGTTTTGCGGTCTCTTTTTTTTAGCGGTCTGACTATCGTCTGACCGAGGTAGAATAAGAATACTCGGTCAGACGATAGTCAGACCACTAAAGCAAGCCAAATTAAAGTTTTTCAAGCAATAGTATATCCTTCCGAAATTTATTAAACGGTGTATTCAATAACAGATAATAGTTTCAGATAGAAGCTCAATCCAATATTCATAAGAATTCAACCTATTTTATGCACTCAAATTCAATTTGTTAGTATACGTTAAATATACTGTGGCGATTTATTTGTAAATTTATTGTCATAACCATATTGATGATGTTTTACATAACCGATGGTAAACATTATTAAAAGTACAATTATATATTCCTATCCTCTGTTTGCTTAAATATTAAACTCTATCTCGAATCTAACTCATATACCCATGAAATTAACTTGTATTTTTGTTGAGGATGAAACTCCTGCTATGAATCTGTTGAAGATTTATGCAGACCGAACCCCAACCCTTGAAGTATTAGGTTTTTTTGATAGCTCAATGGAAGCTATTCAATTTTTATCAGAAAACCCCGTTGATGTAATTTTTACGGATGTCAATATGCCTCAACTCACAGGAATAGAGTTAACTCAATCTCTCAGGAATAAACCCTATATCATTTTTATTACGGCAAATGCCGAATATGCTGTCAATGGCTTTGACCTGGATATTGTCGATTTTTTAGTGAAACCTGTTACGTTTGAACGATTTATAAAATCGGTTAATAAAGTATTTGACCGAGAAGATAAAAAGAAGTTGGGAATTGTAAGTCACCATAATGAAAACGAAAATAAAGAAGAATTGGAAGACTACTCCATGACGAGTATTTATGTAAAAGAAAGTGGGAAAGTAATCAGAATTGACTTTGATGAAATTATTGCGATTGAAGGGTTAAAAGATTATGTCAAAATCATTACAGATGAAAGACCTATTGTAACGCACTTGACAATGAAAAAATTGGAGGAGCAAATTTTACCCAAATCTAAGTTTATGCGTGTCCACAAATCCTTTATTGTGGGGCTTCGTCAAATCCGAAAATTCGATGGTTTAGACTGCTATCTTGAACTGCAAAATAAATTACAAATACCCGTAGGGCCGCAATACAAGGAAGCTTTGATGGTAAAACTCAAACCAGTGAATTAGTATGCAAAAAATAATAGAATGGTATCTCAATTTTTACCCAACCAGTGGAGTTCCCCTAAAACGTAAATTAACCATCCATACTACATATTGGGTAATGTGGGGAATATTCAGTGTATTAGCTTTTATTGCACCATCAAGTATGGAGGATAAACTTTTAATTACTTTTTTCACAATACTGCAAAGTTGTACCATTTTCTATGGTATTACTTATTTTGCAATTCCTAATTTAATTTCTCCAAAACGATTTATTCTTGGAGTATTAGTTCTCTTTATTATCTATTGTGTGAATTACTCAGAAAGAATGGTATTTAATGTTTTAGTATTAAAACATAATTTATTTCCAATCAATGGTAATACATATAAATACGCCCAAATTTATGTCAAAAAAGGGATGTTTGGCATATTTACGCCTCAAAATATAATTTTTGAAATCTTTATTACATTAAGTAATGTTGCCCTTCCATTTATGCTAAAACTCAGTAGAGTAATTACAGATTACTCTATGCGAGTGGCAAGGCTAACCAAAGAAAAAACCGATTTAGAAATTGACTTTTTGAGAACTCAATTAAATCCTCACTTTTTGCTAAATTCTCTGAATAATATTTACAGTCAAGTGGTTAGTAAAGATGAAACCGCAGGAGATTCTATCATTGTACTGTCTGACCTGATGAAATATATTCTTTATAATTCGGGAGAACTACTGGTGGATTTAGACCGAGAGATTCATTTTCTCAGAGACTATGTTGATTTAGAAAGATTACGTGGCAATCGGTATTTAAAGATTCAATTTTCGCAAGAAGGTGCCATGAAAGGTTATAACATTGCTCCCTTGATTCTAATTAATTATGTTGAAAATGCTTTTAAACACGGAGGAATACCTTATGGAGATACTTTATTGATAGATATTGACATAAAATTTATTGATGAAACATTATATTTTAGAATTGAAAATGACTTTGTTGAGAAAATTGATAAGGGCAAAAAAAGCAAAGAAGGTGGCGTAGGTATTATCAATACCAAAAAAAGGTTAAAATTATTATACCCCGACAGGCATAGTCTGATAATCAAGAATGATAACCATAAGTTTTGTGTTGAAATAATGATAAAGTTGAAAAAAGAATAACTTTTGTCGAATACAAAATGGGGAAGTCTAAGGAAAATGAAATGTTGTCGAAAAGATTGTTGTTTAGGTCGAGTGATAAAAAAAGAGAGCTTTTCAATTTCTAATTTTGACTCAACAAAAAACAACAATCATAAACCTTTAAACAATGTTAACTATGAAAAATCAATTAATCTCTGCATTATCATTTGAAAAGAAAACAATTACATCCTTTGAAAACTCAAATGATGAAAATAGTAAAAACAATAAATTGGGAAAAAGTTTTCCTGCTTGTACAGAATATGTTTAATTTTTGAAGAGTATCCTAACATCTATAACGTATCCATTTTATTATTTTAATCATCATACACCAAATCAAATCTTCAAATGAAACTAACCTGCCTAATAATAGAAGATGAGCCACTGGCGAGAAGCCTTATAGAGAACTTCGCTAAGCGTACCAACAAGGTAACTGTTTTAGAACATTTTGAGGATTTGGATGAGGCGTTTAATTATCTTGAAAAAATTGAATACGAAGTAGATTTTATTTTTTTAGATGTTCTGGTTAGACAAAAGTCGAGTGTTCTTATGTTAGCCCAAACTGGTAAAGACAAGGAGGTACAAATAGTCTTTGTCAGTGCTTACCCTCCGAACCTATTTAAAAACTATGATATTCAGTACTTCGAATGGTTACAAAAACCCATTCCCTATCAAGATTTCGAGGAAGTTATCCAAAAACTCCATCTTGATAAAACCGCAAAATTTGGCGATGATGTATCGTCAGAAGAAGCATAAGCCCTAAAACCACCATTGAAGCATAGCCCCAATACTATTTCCAGTACCAAACTGGCTGTATTTTGCTATGCTTCAAAATTAGGGTTGATTTATTTAAGTAAATAGTTTGGGCGTAAAACCCGACTAACGTATATATAAATGCGTTTGGCAAACAATATCCTCAAACGCCAATCAATTTTTCTTTAGTTTGGCTTTTATGACAAAATCTGTAACCGTAAAATAATTAAAAAGGATAACTAAAAATTAAATAAAATGGACAAAACAGTATTAACAATGCTCGAAAACCTGAAAGAAAAAACAGGTCATTCTTTGGAAGAATGGAAAGAATTAATTTCAGGTCAAGGTTTTTCTAAACATGGAGAAATTGTAAAATTTCTAAAAGAAAAACACAATGTTACACACGGATACGCTTCTGAAATTGCTCTAAAAGTATTAGGTTCTGATGCTGACTCTGCCTCAGATACAGATATTTTGATTGAAAATCAGTATAAAGGAAAAGAACATTTGAAGCCATTTTACGAAAAATTAATTGCCGAAATTCAAAAATTTGACGGTGATTTTGAAATTGCTCCAAAGAAAACTTACGTAAGTTTGAAAAGAAAAAAACAATTCATCATCTTAAATCCAGCTTCAAAAACAAGGTTTGAAATCGGGTTTAATTTAAAGGGAGTTGAAGCAAACGATAAGTTGAAAGCTGAAAAACCAGATGGTATTTGCTCGCATAAAATCAACCTTTCTGATATCAATGAAGTTGACACAGAAGTGATTGATTGGATTAAAATGGCATTTGATAAAGCTGCATAAAACCTGTCAGACCGTTTTTGCCCCAACTCTTTTTTTCTTCTGTATTTCTATATTGTAGGAACATGAAGAGAAAAAGAGTTTTATTTTGCCCAAAGAAACGAAAAGCCGTTGAGTGCAAAATTCTTTCCTGTTTCTCTGATGCTCATGTATCAAAAACCATTCAGACACACCGTTGCAATTTATTGAGTATAAAATTATCACCAATGGAATTCACGACAAACATAGAAATGAGGCGGGGAGATAAAACTTTTTTATCGTCATTTGCCTTGATAGAAAATTGCTCTAAATTACGGCTTCAGCAGGTAGAATCAGCACTACATACCATTGAATATCAACGATATATATCATTTACTACCGATGTTAGAAAAGTAAGTTTCCTATTGGGAAGATACTGTGCCAAAAAAGCAATTGCCTCCTTGTTTAACATCAAGTCTCTCAATCAAATATATATTGATTCAGGGATTTTTAATCAGCCTATCATTAAATTACCCAATATCCCTAATATGCGAGTGAGCATCTCGCATGACGGCGTTTCGGCAGTAGCACTCGCTTTTCCCGAAGAACACCCAATGGGTATTGACATTGAAAGTATTGATGAAGATAAATGTTCAGAGATTTCTACTTACTTCACCAACCATGAAAAAACATTATATCAAGGAATCAATCATTCAAAAATCCAGATTGATACCATTCTGTGGACTGCAAAAGAAAGTCTATCCAAAGTATTGAAAACAGGTTTGACCACTGGGCTTGAAATTATGGAAGTAGAATCACTTGAAAAAGTAAATCAACGATACTTCAGAGGAACATTTACGCATTTTTCTCAATATCAGACTATCTCTATCATACACGGCGACAAAGTGATAACGCTATTATTACCCAGAAAAAGCATTGTAGAATTAGATAAAAACAGCAACTTATTTAACTAAAAATATCATGTTTAAGAAAAATATAAATTTACAAAATGTCCAGTTGGTGATGAATGCCTTAGAGCATCTAACCGATGAATTTGAGGTTTTGGAGAGTGGAGATGTATTTGGAGGTTATTCTCAATGGGATGAACTAAGAGAATTTGTAAACAAAGAAGACAAGTATTTTCCACCAAAAAGATAATATAAAACGGAACTATTTGTCGCAGACAAGATTAGACCACAGATTTAACAGCTTCGATGGATTTACACTGGGACACACAGTCAGATTATTCTTGATTTTATCAGCCTGTGCGTTGTCCCAGTGAAAATCTGTATTATCCGTAGTCTGATTTTATCTTGCGACAAACTCTTTATAGTTTCGAAACAAAATCAACTTGTCTGAAGGTTGATTTTTTAGGTCGAAGAAATGATTGCTTTTGTCGAAAATCATAAGAAAATCAATTCATAAGGGTAAAATTTGATACAACTAAACAATAAACCTATGAAAAACACTTCGAGTAACCTTTGGAATAATTTATCCTCAAAAGCAACTAATAACAGACTCGTATTGGCTGATATTGAATTCATTACAGATGATTTTGCTCATCAAATCAGAGGGGGTGATAAATATTATACGCCCATGTATGAATTAGAAACAAATTCAAGAACGAGGTTTTTTCTACCATCAATACTTTTAGAACCTTAAAAAAATAAAATGATGTCAAAGAAATTTTTTAGTATTCCTAAGTCAAACAAACGACTCAGAGAAAAAACAATTGAACACCTCGAACACGAAGGATTAATAGATTCAGATGAGGTTTTGGGCGGTAAACAAAACGACAAAGAACGTAATCAAGGCGGGTGGATTAAGGTTGAAAAATCTAATCAAACAAACCTCAATTTTCAAGATTCCAATGATTTCTTATAATGAAAGTTTCGGCAAATATCAGAGGAGTCGTGTTAAAGGTAGCAAGCCGATGTAATCTGAATTGTGAATATTGCTATATGTATAATTTGGGTGATGAAACGTATAAACTTCAACCCAAGTTTATGAGTGATGAAGTAGTTGATAATTTATTACTTCGCATTCAAAATTATATCTCTAAAAACAATATTAAAGACTTTCAATTCATATTTCATGGTGGCGAGCCTCTTTTGATTCAACCAACATTTTATCAAAAATTTATAAAAAAGGCAAACCTACGGTTTATAAACCAAATTTCTCTTGATTATATTATTCAAACAAATGGTGTCTTGTTAAGTCCTAAATGGTGTAAAATTTTGGGCAATTTAGGGATAAAAATAGGAATAAGCATCGACGGGATGACCGAACAAGCGAACCGTTTTAGGGTAAATCATCAAGGAGTAAATTCTTTGGCAGAAACATTAATTGGCATTAAAAACGCCCAACAATCAAGGCATTTAAAATACTTACCGAGTATCCTGACCGTCATTAATTCGGCTTTAGAGCCAAAGGATTTGTATCAACAATATAAAGAAAAAGGTATCAGAAATATTAATGTGCTTTTGCCCGATGGCACGTATGACAATCTACCTTTTGGACACCATTTTGACGATACCGTTTATGGTAATTGGCTCATTGAGCTTTTTGATAATTGGTTTTATGACACCGATAAAAACAAACCCCAAATAAGCGTTTTCAATCAATTGATACATTTAATATTGGGGGGCGACGGCATCTTTGATAGTTGGGGAGGCAGTGGCAATGTGTATTTAATCATCGAAACCAATGGAGATATTGAACCCCAAGACAGCCTGAAGTCGTGCGGGGACGGATTTACCAAAACCCATCTCAATGTACAACAAAATGAGTTTGAAGATATTTTTGAACATCAACTTTTTAAAAAATGTCTTGATAGTCAACAACGATTAAGTAAAAAATGTCAAAGTTGCGAAGTAGTAGATGTTTGCAACGGAGGCTTTATTACTCATAGATTTAGCCATCTTTCAGGCTTTGACAATCCGTCTATTTATTGTAAAGATTTAGAAAAACTGATTCGACACATCAGTGAAAGCATTGAACTTCAGATAGTTACAAAACAATAAATATCCTTTAGCCTGATAAGTTTCACCGTTAATCGAAAGTACGACATCAACGTAATAGAACCCAAAATAAACCCTTGAAAACAAAATGAATAGCAAGTTTAAATTCTTCAGACAACTTGATTTCATGGATTGTGGACCTACCAGTTTAAAAATGGTTGCCGCTTTTCATGGAAAAGACTATTCTATTGATTTTCTCAGAGCCAGTACCTATATCCAGCGTTCAGGCGTTAGTTTGAATGGCATTAGTGAAGCTGCCGAAAAAATAGGATTCAAAACACTAAAAGTAAAACTTACCGTTGAGCAATTAATATCTCAAGCTCCACTACCCGCCATTTTACACTGGAATCAAGACCATTTTGTGGTTATTTACCAAATCAAAAGAAGTTTTTGGGCTTTTTTGCCTTGGGTCAAAGATAAAGATGAAAAATTGGTAATTGCTGACCCTGGACATGACTTGGTGGTGGTTGACAAAACGACCTTTTTGAAATGTTGGGTAAGTGATGGAAACAACAAGGGAATTGCTCTTTTGCTTGAACCTACCCCAGAATTTTATCAAAAACAAGATACTACTCCTCAAGCAAAAACAGGGTTTAGTTTCTTGTTTTCGTACTTAACTCCATACAAAAAATACCTGACGCAAATATTCATCGGAATGATTTTTGGGAGTATTCTGAGCATGATTTTTCCTTTCCTGACCCAAAGTTTGGTAGATTTTGGAATACACCGACACAATATGGGTTTTATCCACCTCATTTTGCTGTCGCAATTGTTATTATTTATTGGGGGCGTTGCCGTAGATATGATTCGAAACTGGATACTTCTGCATATCAGTACCCGTGTGAGTGTTACGATTATTTCTAATTTTTTAGTAAAACTGATGCAATTACCCATTAGTTTTTTTGAAACAAAAAACGTTGGAGACATCACTCAACGCATCCAAGACCATCACCGTATCGAAACTTTTTTGACGGGAACAACGCTCAATACCTTTTTTTCTATCATAAATCTTATCGTTTTTTCGGTAATTCTGGGTATTTATAGCACCACTTTATTAAGCATATTTTTTGTTGGAAGTGCCTTGTCTGTGCTTTGGATTATGATTTTCTTGAAACAAAGAAAAAATTTAGACTACAACCGTTTTCAGCAAATGCGTGAAAATCAGGACAGTATCTTTGAGCTGATAACAGGAATGCAAGAAATAAAACTAAATAACTGCGAAAAAGCCCGTCGCTGGGATTGGGAACGTATTCAGGCAAAGTTATTCAAAATCAATATCAAGGGTTTAGCCTTAGAACAATATCAAGAGGCAGGCGTAACGTTTTTTACCCAACTCAAAAACATCATGATTTCGTATGTCGCTGCCACTCAGGTAATTGACAATAAAATTTCGCTCGGTGTTATGTTGAGTATCTCCTACATCATCGGTCAAATGAATGGCCCACTTAGCCAATTAATGGTATTTGTACGAAGTATTCAAGATGCCAAAATTAGTCTAGAACGGCTCGGGGAAATCCATAATAAGCCTAATGAAGAATTGGAGGAAGAACATTCTTTTGAAAAACTAAATGATATACTTCATACAAATAGCTTATTATCAGACAATTACATTCATAAAAACGACCCAACGCTTTCTCTTTTTAACAATAGAAATACCAAAGGAATTTGCTTACAAAATACATCATTTAGCTATGGAGGTCCAAGCTCACCGATGACTCTCAATCAGCTCAATTTACTTATCCCCGAAGGTAAAGTAACCGCTATTGTGGGTACAAGTGGAAGCGGAAAAACCACTTTATTAAAATTATTACTCAAATTTTATAGCCTAACCGAAGGACATATATTTATCAATGGCTCAGACCTAACGGATATGTCTGCCAAAAAATGGCGAAATGAATGCGGGGTAGTTTTACAAGATGGTTATATTTTCTCTGATACCATTGCCCGAAATATTGCCATTGATGGACAAAAAATTGACGAAGATAGACTCATTGAGGCAATTAGAGTTGCCAATTTACAAGAATATCTTAGACGATTACCTTTGGGACTTGCTACCAAAATTGGAAGTTCGGGCTCTGGATTAAGTGGCGGGCAACGCCAACGAATATTCATTGCTCGTGCGGTTTATAAAAATCCCAAATACATTTTTTTCGACGAAGCCACCAGTGCATTAGATGCTAATAATGAAAGAGTTATCATGGAAAACCTCCATGATTTTTTCCAAAATCGTACAGTTGTTGTCATTGCCCACAGGCTTAGTACGGTCAAAAATGCAGACCAAATTATCGTTTTGGAAAATGGTGAAATCAAAGAAGTTGGTAATCATCAAAACCTTACATCAAAGCGAGGAGTGTATTTTGACTTAGTAAAAAATCAGTTGGAATTAGTAGCGTAGCTTGACATTTGAGTTTTAACATTCCAAAACTCTTTAAAATTTGAGATTATATTTCATGACGATTTAAGACTT
This sequence comes from Arcicella sp. LKC2W, assembly GCF_034931005.1. Taxonomy (NCBI): domain Bacteria; kingdom Pseudomonadati; phylum Bacteroidota; class Cytophagia; order Cytophagales; family Flectobacillaceae; genus Arcicella; species Arcicella sp. LKC2W. Next base: position 99,967 of record NZ_JAYGIN010000022.1, on the reverse strand, counting down.
ACTTCCCTTAAAAAGATGCCAGAGCTAAACCTACATATCCCCGACCGCAGTGATGAGATGCAAGAAATCATTGGGTATGTCCCTCATTGGGTTATTCGCTGGGGAGTATCCGTCATTTTTATTTCTTTAGCAATCATTTTACTAACTTCGTTGATGGTACAATACCCTGATACTCTGGTGGCAAATGCTCTTATCAATGCTCGTGAACAACCCCAAAAAATTACTTGGTATCCCACAGACCCTGACGTTACCTATGAATCAAAAGTAAAAAACGCCCAAAATGTTATTAATGGCGATACTTTGGTCATAGAAACCGACCATAAACTCAACACGCAACTTCCAATTATTTCTAAAGTAAGAGGTAAAACGTATCTATTGAAAGGCATCGAAAACAAACCAAAAGCTTGGATGTTATTAGTAGTCCCGCAAGTCGTGAACTTTGAAGTCCAGCTACAATTGCCCTTATATGGGGCAGGAAAAGTAAAAAAAGGACAACGGGTACTCTTACGCTTAGATGCCTATCCCCACAACGAATTTGGTTTTTTGGAGGGAGAAATCTCTGAAATTGTACCCGTTGTGATTAATAATCATTATCGTGCCAATGTAAAATTGACCAATGGATTAAAAACAAATATGGGGAAATCATTAGCCATTCAGCCCTTACTTCAAGGCTCTGCCGAAATAATGCTTGATGAACAAAAACTTTCAAAACGAATTTTTAGTACCCTTTTTTGAAATAGTAACTGTTTAAAACATTTACGGAATTGTCCTCAACTAAGTAATGGAACAAATTAATTCGACGCCACTTCGGGAACAGTTTTTTTATAAACCTGAAAGGGAACATTATTATCCATTAAAATCTTATAGACAGTTGTAGTAGAGGGAATAGAAAATGCTTTCATAATCTCTCGAATACTCCTTTGCTCTTTATAAGCACTTATCACCATTGGGGCAATTTCTTGGTAACGTGGAGACAAACCTTTGGGTCTTCCCCCCATTCTACCTCTGGCTCGTGCGGCTGCTTGTCCTGCTTTTGTTCTACGAATCAATCTTTTTCGTTCATGTTCCGCCAATAAAGCAAATAATTTAAAGACAAATTCCCCCGTTTCGGTCGTCGTATCAATCAAAGACTGCGAAAGGCTTTTGAACAAAATTCCCTTTTGATTTAGTTCATCAACCAACATAATCAATTCGAGGGTTGTTCTTCCTAAACGGTCAATATCCCAAACGACCAATTCGTCGCCAGCCCTCAAAATCTCTTTCACTTTTTCATACTCAGGTCTTAATTTAGAAACCCCTGAAACCTTTTCGTGAAAAATTTTATCACAACCATATTTTTTGAGAGCATCCATTTGGAGTGCTTCATTTTGTTCTTCTTTGGAAACTCTTACATATCCTATTTTCATACAAATCCTCTATTTTATAATACTTGATATAAATATAATAAAAGATAATTTGATTTTAAAAACAGAAATATTAAACACTGTGCTTAGTCAATACTCACTTCTCAATAATTTATCGTAAATTAAAACAGTAGCTTGATGAACTAAAATCTCAGGTTCTAAATAAAAAGTTTCTTTATCTCAAACAAACATGATAAACTTAAAAAGTATCCAGACAGAAATTGATGCCAGTTTTTTATACAAATTACTCGCAGAAAATGAGGAAGACGAAAACGTGGCGGCAGTATTTCATCAAATGAGCGAAATTGAACAAAGCCACGCTATTGCTTTTGCAAACAAAAATGGATTAGACCTTTCTAATTTGCCTTTACCATCTACACGGGCAAAAACACTTAAATTAATTGGAAAAATTTTCGGGTACGACTATGTTTTGGGGGTTCTTTTGGATACAGAAAAGAGTATTTCAAATGCAGTGGTAGGTGCAAGAAAAAAGAACAAGATGGCGAGTTCCATTTCTGACACCGCTCATGTAACAATTCTTAAAAATATTCTCGACAATAACCAAAAGGTGTCTGGTTCAAACTTAGCCAGATTTGAAAAAAGACATCGGTCTGTGGGTGGAAATGCTTTGAGAGCTGCCGTTTTAGGCGGAAATGATGGTTTAGTTTCTAATTTTAGTTTGGTCATGGGGATTGCAGGAGCAACCAATGGAAAAAGCGAAGTGCTTTTGACGGGACTTGCGGGAATGTTGGCAGGAGCATTATCCATGGCATTGGGAGAGTGGATTTCAGTCAAAAGTTCTCAAGAACTTTTTGAAAATCAGATGGCAATCGAAATGGAAGAATTAGAAACAAATCCAGAAGGTGAAGAAAAAGAATTAGCGCTCATTTACTATTCAAAGGGAATTCCAGAAGAACAAGCCAAAAAAATGGCAAAGGAAATTATGACCAATAAAGACCTTGCTCATGAAATTTTAGTAAAAGAGGAATTAGGAATCAATGCCGAAGATTTAAAAGGTTCAGCAATGGAAGCCGCCATCACTTCATTTATACTTTTTGCGTTCGGGGCAATCATTCCTGTCATTCCATTTTTCTTTTTTGGGGGTTTACAAGCCGTTTTATTGAGTGCTTCATTCAGTGCAGTTGGTCTTTTTGGCATTGGTGCCGCAATTACTTTATTTACTGGAAAAAGTGTTTGGTACTCAGGTTTTAGACAAGTTGTTTTTGGTCTAATTGCCGCCGCCATTACTTTTGGAATTGGGAAAATAATAGGCGTTTCATTAGCCTAAACAAGGTTTCAGAGAAAATACTTATTTTTTAATGGAACAACATAAAACACGATTTTTAAAACCCCACAAACCATTGATAATCAAGATTATGACAAAAATAATTCGTCATTATACTTACTTATTAATGCAAAGGCAAAATGAGCAGATTACAACCCTTTCATGCGTTTTAAACGATTGAAAGGGTTTATTTTATGCTAAAAAAACCTGCATTAGTAAATACATCGTTCCGATTTTTTATTCAAAATTGATTAATCCAATGGATTTTGAATGAGCTATCGCCTCATCAGTATGTTTGAATTGTAAAGCACAGATATCTTTATTGATAAGTTTACTGAATATTTCGTTTGTAGGTTTTTCTTTCTCCAAACTGATATTTCTGATGTAAATGGCTACAATTTTCTGTGGAAATTTATTCGCAATACTCACATAAATTTCGGGGTCTTTTTGTGAATTATCACCTAATAAGATGAATCGTTGTTTGGGAAATACCTCCAAAATTCGCCTTACTCTTATCAATTTTCCCTGATGTTTCGTTTTCCCTGTTTTGAATAATTGATACCATTTTTTAATTTCATTCAATAAAAAAGCTCCTTTGGGAAGGTCATTGTATTTGAAAAATTCATTCAAATCATCATATAAATTCCACTCACTACTCGAAACATAGAAAAACGGATTCAATAAATTGGGAGTTGTGTGGGCGAGCGATAACATTTGATAATATTTTACTACATCTGCAAATGTCTTCCTGCTTCTTGGGTTTTTGGTAAACATCACCCTCAATTTCTTGCCAGTTTCAGCCGAGTGCGACACCAAAACAGTATCATCAATATCCGAAATAAAGCCATATTGAGTAGAATGAGGAATGAAAATTTTGCCTTCTCCCGATGCCACAATGGCTTTATTTTCATCAACTGAATTGACAATAACAGGATGCCAACCAGCACTTACCGAATCATTTGATTTCCACTCAAACTTAAAAAAACCATCTTTTGCGGTTTTAGTTTCTAATAATTGATTATTCCAAGTCAATTGCACAACCTTGTTGGGTATTGGTTTTACGAAGAATAATTTAATCAAATGAATGATGTTCAGGAGAAGATTATCGGTAAATCTGTTTTTTATAGGTGGTTTATGAGCCAATACGTGTCCATAAACAACTAAGTTTTCTTTGTGACCGTAGCCATGATAAACTCGAATGGTAGATTTGGGTTGGTATGATGTTTTATTCATAATTTACTTGAATGAATGGGGTGTTTAATAAGTTTGGGGGAAGTTCCCCAAAAAACATTATCGAAAACTATGACTAAAAAAGATATACAAAGATTGTTTTTTGTGATTAATTCTGTATCTGGAAGCAATACAAATAATTGGGAGGCGATAATTACCGATTATTTTACCCAAACTCCCCATATTGTAGAATTATTTTCCCTTTCCAAAAATACTTCTATTCAACAAATTAAGGACAAAATTCTAACATTCAAACCCAACCAAGTCATTGCGGTGGGTGGTGATGGAACGGTAAAGTTTGTCGCCGAATGTTTAATGGGTTCTAAAATTGTCTTAGGGATTTTGCCTGCGGGTTCAGCCAATGGTTTAGCCCGTGAATTGGGCATTTCTGAAGACCACAAAACTGCTCTAAGTATAATCACAGACGGTAAAAATCAGGAAATTCATACAACCACAGTCAACCAACAACTGTGTATTCATTTAAGTGATATAGGCTTAAATGCGTATTTGATGAAACGGTTTGAGCAAAAAGGTGGTCGTGGAATGTGGGGATATTTTTTAGCATCGCTAAAAGTATTTTTACAAAATTCTCCTATGCAACTCGAAATGCACATTGATAATAAACAAGTTATGAAGTCGGCTTTCATGGTAGTCATTGCCAATGCAACCATGTACGGAACTGGAGCTGTTATTAATCCAATTGGTAAATTAGATGACGATTTATTTGAAGTGGTAATTATCAAAAAACGTTCGTTGTTGGAGGTTTTCAAAATGGTTTTTACCCACGAGAAGTATGATGAGGATAAAACCGAAATTTTCCATACCAATCAATTAACTATTAAATCTCGCAAAAAAGTGCATTTTCAAATTGACGGTGAATATTTAGGTAAAGTTAAAGAGGTCATTGCCGAAATAAATCCCAAATCATTAGTCATTAGAATTCCAAACTAAACTATTCATGTTGATTTTATGTGCTATTCATTTTAAAATTCACAACTCAACACAATTTTATTAAAAAAATAGAGAGCATTTTGAGTTGTGAATTTTGAAATAATTATTTCCGATAATTGAATCTTATCAGAAATAAAACTAAACTTCTTCAAAAATCATTTTCCAAAAATATTTCAGAGAATTGTTCCAATCCGAATGAGTTATGTCAACACTTTTGAAAGTCATAGAATCTAAAAATGGTTATAAAGCGAATCCGCAAGAGGACACCGTTTTTTATGTACCAATTCTATCATAAGGGAAATTGTAAAAAATAACGTACCATATTTGGCTTGGACAAACTTCCCGAAAGTTTTAAACTTTCGGGAAGTTCAGCGGCGAATAGTTGGTACTTTTAATTTTACAATTTCCCTAAACTAATTCATCCTTTTCATTGAACTGATAATATTAAAAAAATTGGTTATCATTCGCCAATAATTTCAAAATACTTACTCTACCACGACTCTCACTCGTTCAAGATTTTGAATTTTAGCAAAAGGTGAGTTATCAACTTTTCGTTGAGAAACTCCCCGAAGCGTAACAAAATAAGTCCCTTTCTTTTTAAAGGTGTATGCAGTGTTCAAAGTCACCTTAGAGCCTTCTGAATTTACAGACTTTATGATTCCTTTCACAGGGAACTTACCCTCTCCGTCAAAATCCCATTCAGCAGAAATAACCTTTCCAGCATTTTCTGGCACGTCAATGATAGCCGTAAAATTGACAGGCTTACCGATTTTTGTTTTTGTACTAACGGTACCGTCAGCTTTAAGTACAATTGTTGGTTGGATTCCTTTACGTTCTTTGGCTGTTGATGGAACAATTACTTGTCCATTATCAAGTTGATAAGAAGTGTTAGCTGGCGGGCTAACACCCTTCTCAACCCATGTACTCAGGTCTCGTAAGGCTTGTTGGAGTACACCAAGATAACTTACGAGATGAGTAGGGTCGCCTGGATTGGTAAAATCGGCATGATTGGCATGGTCGGTAAACCATACTCGGAAATTATTATCAATATTTTCTCCCAAATTTTCTTTTACTTTTGAGCGATACCAGTCTGCTTGCCACGGAAAAGCTTCGCTATCCCATAAGGATTCTAATAAAATCATTTTTCCTTTAAACTTACCCGATGGTAATACCCCAGAAGCAGCTCTTGTAAATAAAGGGCCTAATTGCATGGGGCGTTGCGGATAAAGCGGTTTACCATCGGCATCTCGAAACTGATTCCATACAGTATATTCTTTACTCGGTACTTGATGACGATGATAAGTTTGTGCCGCAAGAAAATTAGAATTATCAACCTGTACTTCATCTCCTATTTGAATAGAAGCAAGCACTTTGGGGTCAGTTGTGCCAACAACAATTTTATCCCCAGAAATTTTTGAAAGAAATATCTTTTTGCCTATTGCTACACCCGTTTTAATGATAAGGTCACCACCCAAAAAATCAACATCTGGCAAAATATCTTCTATTTGGAAAGCCACAGGCATCGAACCTTCTTTTCCACCTATGTTTTTCCATGCGGCATCGGCACTTCCACGAGCCTCTCCTGCCGTAGGTGCAGGAACTAAGCCCATTTTACCACCTTCTTCGGCAGTAATAATCATCTTTATTTTACTCTTTTGTTGAATGCGTGCTTTTAGTAATGAGGCAGTTGGATTAGCTCCAAGATAGCCTTGAACTTTCCAAAAATCTTGAAAATAGGGAGCATCAGCCATTGACATTCCTTGATAAAGAGCCGCAAAAGCATGAATTCCCATAGTTTTATAATTAAACCATGCTTTGGTAGGAAAGCCCATTTGTGTTACTTCTTTCAAGGCTTCTCTTTCTTCTGCATTCAACCCAGCATACATATCGCCACTTCCTCCTGGTTCTAAGGCATCCACAATTTGAGGAAATTTATCCTTTAATACTCTCATTGCGTGCATACGAACACTAAATACATTTGGAATAGCCACAGGTGAACCTACCACAAAAGGAACTGCTCCGTCCCAAGTATTGGTATTTTCTATTGCTCCGATAGTTCGATAAGCTCCGCCACTACCCCCAAAACAATAGCCATACGTGCGATGTGACCCATAGATTTCTGCTGCTTTTATTCTCGAATATTGAGCTGCCGCTTCATTGGCCTTAAAAGCTACAATTAAGGCATCTTTTCCAAAACCAGCCGCAGGGTCTGTAATTCCACCACCATTGGTTTCTACAAAATAAGCCCCACTGGCAATCGAAAAACCAATTTTGTCGCTCTCGCCTGTTGCACCTTGCGAAAGATTTTCATTATCAGGAACGGGCGTGATATATTGGAAAAAACGCCCCTGATATTGTTCTTTTACAGGAAAATAAAATGAAAAACGTGTTTCTGTACCTTTAAAACCACCATGAATATAACGGTGCTTTACTGGTTTTTCACGCCATTCGTCAATGTCTGTATAGGGATTTTTAAAAATTGGCTCTGTAATAGATACTTCTTGTGCAAAAGAGAGTTGTCCTGCAAATAGTACAATACAGCCAATGATTATGCTAATTGATTTTTTCATTGTCTAATTTTTAATAAGTTTTGATTTTTATAACCCCACTTTTCAGTCCTTGTGCCTCGGCTTTTATGATAGTTTCGCCTGATTTCCCCGTTGGTTGAACAATCGCTAACCCTCTTCCTTGAAATACCTTTTTCTCTGGTTTCTGGAAACTTGACATATCTCTTGGATTAGCATTTCCTACGCCTATAATTTTACCATTTCCTTCAATATTGAATTTTACTAAAACATTATCTACCGATGGAACAACATTCCCAAATTCATCCACGATTTCTACATTGATGTAGGCAAGGTCATTTTTACTGGCATTAATCGTGGCTCTATCGGGTTTTAAGCGAACAGCTACGGGTTTTCCTGCCGTTGTGATTGTTTCAGAAGCCACTTCTTTATCTCCTTCATAGCAATGAGCGATTAATTTTCCAGCTATATAAGGCACTTTAAATGTGGTAGTTATCGAACCTTTTTCAAGCGTTTTTTCTGCAATGATTTTTCCATTTAATTCAAGTTTTACGCTTGAACTTCTCGTAAAAACTCTTACTTGTAAAGAGTCATTTTCATGTCCCGTCCAAGTCCAAGATTTTAATTCATCTGGAAATCCATAAAAGCCCGTTTGTTCTTTGTATCCTTTTGGTAAAGGACGATGCACCATCATTTCAATTTTACTTCTTCGCCAAACAACATCTAAATAATATGATGCCGATTTTTTGTTACCAATCAAATCTAATTCTCCCGTGTATGAATTAAATATGGGCCATTGTGGCGACATAAAATCTTCTACAAAGCCATTCCATTTTTGATTTGTTCCTTTTGTTCGAGCCAAGCCAATGCCTGCTTCGCCCAAATAGTCGATGCCTGCCCAACTAAAAACTCCAATGACATAAGGATTTTTTTCAACTGCATTCCAGTTTTCTAATGCTTTTGGTGGAAAATATTCCGTAGCCATCATCACTCTTTTGGGAAATTTTTGATGGTCTTTTTCATAATATTGCATAGCATAATTGTAGCCTCCAACATCAAGCGGAGCAAATGAAGGAGCTGTTTCATCCCATTTTTTTCTTTTCATCAACGGAATATGAAATGGAATTGCTGCCGTTACAGGTCTGCTTGCATCTAAATTCCGCACAAAATCAGCTAATTTTTTAGACGTTTCATAACCCAAACTATCCACAACTTCAGGAATTTCGTTTCCAATACTCCACATAATGATTGAGGGATGATTTACGTCTTTTTGAATCATGGAAGTCAAATCTTTTTGCCACCAATCTTTGAAATAATCGGCATAATCATCGGGCGTTTTGTTGATGTTCCACATATCAAAAGCTTCATTGATAACCAAGATTCCCAATCTATCGCAAGCGTCTAAAATCTCAGCAGAATACGGATTATGAGCAAAACGAACGGCATTGTAACCATTATTTTTTAGTAATTCTATCTTTCGTTCTTCGGCTCTATCAATCGCCATCGCCCCAAGTACGCCGTTGTCATGATGAATACAAGTACCTTTGAGTTTTATGCTTTTTCCATTTAACGTAAAGCCCGTTTCAGCATCGAAATGAATACTTCTGATACCAAATTTTTGGGTGTATTCATCAATGATTTTGCCGTTTTGTTTCAAAATCATGTTGGCTTTATACAAATTGGGATTTCCAATATCCCACAGTTTGGGATTTTTAAGAATAATGGTTTGCTCAACTTTATTTTCCTTAGAAAGTTGCGTTGTATTTGTCGCAACTAATTTATTATCAGTCGAATACAATTCTGTCGTAAGTGAAATGTCAGCTATTAAATTTTTAATTTTTGTCGAAATAGAAATTTCTGCTGATTGTTCCGAAACCTTACTTGAAACAATTTGAACACCCCAATTTTCAATCTGTGTTGGATTAACGATATTTAGCCAAACATGACGATAAATACCCGAACCTGAGTACCAACGAGAATTATCTCCTTCGTTTTTCACTTCAACAGCAATCACATTTTCCTTACCAACAGGATTTAAAAAAGCCGTCAAGTCATACCCAAAAGCCGTATAGCCATTTGGGTGATTTCCTAAATGATGCCCATTAATCCAGACATCTGAGTTCATATAAACACCATCAAATTGGACATAAACCTTCTTGTCTTTTGCTGATTTATCCAATACAAAGTGTTTTCTGTACCAAGCCGTTCCACCCACTGTAAATGCCGTAGCATTTTTACCAATAGCATTTTTGTAAAAGGGTCCCCGACTGGATAGTCCCCGACTGGATAGTCCCCGACTGGTATCAGTTAGACTTTCGGTTAAATCTTCAATACTCCAATCGTGTGGAACATCCAATTTTCGCCAGTTGGAATCATTAAAATTGGTGGCTTTTGCGTCAATTCCTTTGCCTTTTTTAAATTTCCAATTGGCATCAAATGGCTGATTTCTTCCTGTTTTTATTTGAGAAAAAGCGGCTTGAAATGAGCATAAAATAATGATACTGAGTACTACGCAAATTTTCATGTTTTGTTATTTAATTTCTAATATTTTCACTTCACCTACCAATCCATTCGACATCAATTGTCCATCTGATTTTTTGAATTGTTTATAATGTGGATTTCCTTTTACGGCTTCGCCAATAAAATGGTTCAATAACGTTGGTAATACCCTGATTTCTATTTGATTAATACCACTTTTCAAGTATTTACCAATCGCTAAACGATAAGGCGAAATGATTCTTTTTCCTGCCCATTTTCCATTGATAAATACTTCGGCGGTATGATATACTTTGCCCAAATCGAGAAAATAGTTTATGTCAGAATCAACGCCTTTTATGTCAAATGAACTTTGATAAATCGCTTCTGTACCGATGTATTTAAAGGAATCATTGGTTTTCCAGTCGAATAAAGCACTATTACTTATTTTCACCGTATCTGCTTGAATCGACCATTTATCAATGGTTAAAAGCGTTTTGGCATTTGTTGGATTGATTGGGACTTTTGAAAGCGATGATTTATCAGCCATTGACTTGGTAGAAGCATACAAAATAACCGAACTATAAGGCGGAATTTGATAGTTTATTTTCGACTGATTGTCATTTTGTGTAATTGTGCCGTCTTCTGCATTCATCCAATAGCTTTCTATATATTTTTTATCCAAAGACAAAGACATTGTTTGCCATTGGTCGCTTTTATTCCAAATAAATTGAATACGGCTTCCATCGCTCATTTCTCGTTGAATTTGACGAGTAAAATGGTATAAATCGTTGAACTTTACGCTTTGTTTCAAAGAAGCAATCCAAGCATCAACTTGCTCATTTTCAACAATTTGAATACTATTTTTCTGTTGAATTGCTAATTTTAAAAGGGTAGCTACTTTTTTGTCATTTTCGGCCCAATTTAGAAAAGATGGTTGCTTGGTAGGCAAAGAACCTGCATTTAAAAAACGCATTCCTTGACTCGCCAATTTGGTAATTTGTTGGGCTGATTGGAGTTCAATTGTTGAATTCTCTGATAAAATAAGAGCTTGATAAATATTACCTCTAATATTGATTTGTTTGTCGTTGGTAAGTTTGGCTTCTTGAATAGATTTATCATTTACCCATTCCCAAGTAATGCCTTTTGCTTCGAGTTGGTTAATAATTTTCCATGTTTTTTCTGCCCATTTACTTTTTTCATCTGCTTGTTCTTTGGCTTTTTTCAAAGGAGGTTCAATGCCAGAAATTTCTCCCATTGTCATAATTTCCGTTGGGTTTTCGGGCATTTTATCAACATTCATGTAAGGAAAATAGATTAATACATCGGTTTTAGCTTTGCCAGCTCTCAACGCATATTGTGTCCGTTGGATGTACTGATTAAGGTCTTTTTGATATTTCCAGAAAATATCACTTTCGCCAAAATGAGAAGAAAAATTGACAGGTAAAACAGCACTTGAAAAGGGATACCAACCTTCTTTAGCAAAATCCTTTGGAAAATAGCGATAAGGAATGCCATGATAAATAATTTGATTCGCTCCTGCTGCAAACAATTTATCTACCGCCAAACGAGTTTTTTGTGGCGTTGTCATATAAGCTCTATTGACAAATACAACCGATTCGGAAGAAACAAGCGGACGATTGTACAAATGAGCTCCCGAAGAAACAATCTTCATATTTGCCTCCGAAGCCAACATACTTTCCATTTCTGGAATAGAAGCTAAACCAGCAATTGCCATCATATCCATGTTCAAACCATAAGTCTGAGTACGGTGCAATAAGCCTTGTTTTTCCATGAAATCTTTACTTGTTTTCAAGAAATGTTCTCCCAATAATTCACTCAACGTAAGGTCATAGTCATGACGAATACGAGTGTCTAATTCAGCATCAAACGTAAAATCTTTGGGAGCATTTGGATTGGCAAACGAAACATAATTATAGCCCCGTTGCATATTTGCCGACAAATAAGGCACAGGGTCATAACCACGATGTTTTTTAAACCAATTAATAAAGTCAACCGAGTAATGTCTGTCTGCTTTAAATTCATAGCTATCATTGAAAATGGCTCTCATCGGATTTCCAAAATATGGCTTTAAACCAGTACGTTCCCCAAATAAATAGTTGTATAACTTCAACACTTTTTCCGAATTAAAATGGTCAACAACATAACCCTGTTTTGCTTCAGCAGTCATTGTCATCTCGCCACTTGGCAAACTCCAATAAGCGATTACCTTCCAGTAACCAACTGGTAATGTACACGTTACAGAATCATTTACAACTTGCTGAGTAAGAATTATAGTTGAATTAATATCCAAAGGTGTTGTTCTAAGCGATACATTTTCTTTTCCTCCAGCAATCTGGGTTGCCACTACCGCCTGTAAAATAGAACTTCCAATTTTACTGGAAACTTTGGGCAAAGCTACCGTTAAGCGTTTTCCCCCTTCTACGGTAATTGCATTAAATTTCAGATTACGAAAACCGTCATTTCCCTGTAAAATTGAACTACCTGCTGGCCAACCACTTCCGTTAGTCATGTCAATAATGAGTCCTCTTTTACGAGCTTCTTCCATAACGGATTTTACGTTTTCGTAATAGAGTGGCGTGTCCCAACTGAAAATTTTATCACGATTTTCTGGCGTAATGGGCATACCCAATTTTAGGGTTTGTATTTCTACACCTGCAAAAGCATTATCGGCAAAAAGATTGATTTCTCTTTGTAATTCAGGGACATTCACATCATTTCCAGACCACCACCAACGAGCCATAGGCCCGAAATTTTGACTCGGTTTTTTGAACGTTGTAGGATTGAAATTGTATTTTGGAAACCAGTTTTGGCTTTGAGCAGTATTAAAACCAAACATTAAAATAAATATTCCCAAGAAACTGTATGAAAACCTTAACATCATTTTCGTTTTTTTACAAATGAAGTATATCCTTTAATTGGTAAAATGGATATCCTGTTAGGAGCAAGTAAAAAAGGCAGGTTTTAATCTCTGCCTTTCAAGAATATTTCACTTTTTCACTCTTTTTGCTTTCGCATCAAACATTCCCATCATCTGACCTTTCAAGTTATCATCATCTTCTTTTTTCAAAGGTAAACTTACGTCATAACCAGATGCTGAAAATGAAATTTCGATTTCTCCATCTTTTTCTTCAATGGCGGTAATCGGAATAGCTGCTTTTGTAGAGTCAGTCATATCCTTTAATTCACCTGTTAATTTCCCTTCCTTACGTACAAGAGTCGTTGCCATTTTACTGTCTCCATTGGGCGTACCGAAAATGGTAATCTCCCATTTTCCTACAAAAAAATCTGCTTTGGGAGCAGGTGATGAAGTTTGTGAAAAACCATTCATTACGATTCCGAAGAATAATGCGATTAAAATAACACTTGCTTTTTTCATTGGTTTGTTTGCGTTTTGTTGCTGGGTGGCACTCCACCACGATTTTGGATTCTAATAATAATTTCGAAGCAAAGGTAAATTGTTTTTTCTTATTGTCTATTAAAAAAGACAATAAAGTTTAATATTATTTTATATTTGAATATTCATGAAATAATAGTAAACTTTAAAAGGAAGGAAAGCGTAACATTGTAGCAATATTTTCAAAAAATTAAATAGGTAGGTACAAAGAACAAAACGTTATTCAAAAGCTTGTTCTCTTTCGATTGTCATTGGTTTTTTATCAATTTTGATAAAGAATGTAGGTTTACTTAGTTTTGACAGGGAAGCTGTTTAAACTTACGCAATTATGTCAATTCTTGATTAGATAGAATCTTATCGTCTGGTCGAGCTACCCCGTCTGACTATCGTCTGACGGAGTTGAACTTTACACGCAGTCAGACGGTGCAACTAAGAAGAATTATAAGTTCTATTCCTAAGAAATCTCAAAAGTTTAAACAGCTTTAGTACACTGTTTAATAAGTTATTTCAACTTCCCGAAAGTTCTAAAACTTTCGGGAAGTTCTCCAATCAAACATTTTAGGATGAAAATTATTCAGAAAACTTATTAAACAGTGTATTTAGATACAACCATCACTATTTCAGACAATTGAGTGGGATTTTGAATACTCCGATGAAATTGAACAGATACAAACGATTTACATTGTTACTCACTTAGCTTTGATATTCCAATGACATTATTTAGTATGTAAAGTTGTATAATTTTAGTTATGTTAAATAAATGCATGCTCCAATCCTGCGGTTGCTTTAAGAGGTACAGAATCTATCATGGAACATTATCAGAAATAATAAAAACCAAAATACCCATTTAACCAAAAACCCAATACAATCAAATTTTGAGCGTATTGGGTTTTATACTTTTATAATAAAGCAATTTTTATTTCACGGTTTGTCCATCAGTTAATCTCCAAATATTGAGAGGATTATCCGATTTAAGTTCGTCAGGCAATAAAGAATCTGGAAAATCTTGAAAACAAACTGGACGAGTAAAACGGGTAATACTGCCAGTCCCAACCGATGTACTTCTCGAATCAGTTGTTGACGGGAACGGCCCGCCATGAACCATAGCATGACAAACTTCAACACCCGTTGGAAAACCATTAATGATAAGACGACCTACTTTTTGTTGAAGAATTTCCAAAAGGTCTTGATATTCATTCAAATCGTCTTCATTTCCAAAAACGGTTGCAGTCAAATGCCCAGAAAGGGATTTTGCCACAGCTAATAATTCATCTTTTGAATTTCCTTCAACTACAATACTCGTTGGTCCAAAAATCTCTTCTGATAAATGCGGATTAGCAATCAATGTATCAATATCAGCATGAAATAATACAGGTTCAACGGCAGTAAAACCCGTTGGCATTTTACCTTTTCCGATTACTTTTGACAAGTTTTCTGATTTTTCAACGCCTTTTCTGTAAGCATCTTTGATACCAGAAGTTAGCATTACACCTCCGTTTGCTTCTTGAATTTGGGTTTCTAATTCAGTAATAAAAGCCTGATTTTTTTCCAAAAGTAACATTCCAGGATTCGTACAAAATTGTCCTACTCCTAAAGTCACTGAAGCCACAAAATTTTGAGCAATTGACTGAGATTTTTCCTGAATAATTCTTGGTAAAACAAACACAGGGTTTACACTTCCCATTTCGGCATATACAGGTATTGGCTCAGGACGTGCTACTGCTGTATCAAAAATGGCTTTTCCTCCTTTATATGAACCTGTAAATCCGATTGCCTTAATATTGGGGTGTTTTACTAATTCCTGACCAATTTCAAAACCATCATCAAAAAGTAGGGAGAAAACACCATCGGGCATATTAGTTGCCAAGGCAGCTTTTTGAATCGCCTGACCCACTAATTCTGATGTTCCTAAATGAGCGGGATGAGCTTTGAAAACCACGCAACAACCTGCCGCCAAAGCAGATGCAGTATCACCTCCTGCCACAGAAAACGCCAAAGGAAAATTACTTGCACCAAAAACGCCAACTGCTCCCAAAGGACGTTCCATTGAGCGAATATCGGGTCTGGCTAATGGCTGACGGTCTGGCAAAGCAGTGTCAATACGAGCATTTACCCACGAACCATCTTTCAATAGTTGAGCAAAAAGTTTTAATTGACCAATAGTTCTACCTCTTTCGCCAATGGCTCGTCCTTGTGGCAAGCCAGATTCTGCCATGTATCTTTCGGTAAGCGTATCACCCAAGTTTTCTATTTCTTCGGCAATTTTTTCTAAGAAAGTAGCTTTCTCAATTCCCGATTTTTTTCTATAAATCTGAAATGCTTTATCTGCTTTTTCAACAGCCATGTTTAATTCGTAGCGTGTTGCCTTGAAAAAATCTGTATTTAGATTTTCACCTGTACTTGGATTGATAGCTTTGAGGGTTATATTTCCCTCAGATGAACTGGCAAATCCAATAATATTTTTACCTGTTAGAGACATAATTGTCATATTACTTTTAAATACTTTGTGCAATAATTTTCTTCAATTCTTCTACTTCCGCCTCAGTAGGCATGGTAAGTGGCGGGCGAACATCCCCTGCACTTTTACCAATCAATTTTGCCCCTGCTTTAATCAAACTTACGGCATATCCATTCTTTTTACCACGTAATCTAACCAATGGAATATAGAAATTTTTCGTAATTTCTTCAACCGTTGCTGAATCTCCCGCTCGTAAAGCTTTATAGAATTTATTGGCTAATTCTGGTACAAAATTAAAGGCTGCCGACGAATATGTATTTACTCCGATTGATAAATATGCTTCTGCAATAATCTCAGCGGTTGGTACTCCTCCGATGTATGAAAGGCGTTTTCCAACTGTTTTGATAGTATCATTCAAATCTTGCATATTACCTGTACCGTCTTTTAAACCAATAAAGTTTGGACAAACATCTGCTAATTTTTTGATATAATCTGCCGATAAAACACCGTTTGCTCTGTTGTAGTAAATTACTGGTAATGAGGTATTTTGCATAATCGCTTTGGCATATTCAAAAACGCCATCTTGTGGGCATTCTGTTAAATATGGAGGAAAAAGCAAAAGGGCATGAACGCCTGCTTTTTCCGCAATTTTTGCATAAGCAATAGCTTCTGCAACACTTTTCCCAACACTTGAAATAACAGGAACACGTTCTGCCACAACTTTTACAGAAATATTCACGATTTGCTCGTATTCGTCTGCCGTAATTGAAAAAAATTCACCTGTTCCACCTGCCACAAATACCGATGAAACATCATGACTAACAAACCATTCAACACGGTCGGCAAAAGTTTCAGCGTTAAATTCGCCATTTTCTTTAAAATCTGTAATTGGGAAAGAAAGAAGCCCGTCTTCGAGCGATGATTTTATTTTAGATAATTCCATTTTAAAATTAGTTACTTATAATTGAGAATTTATTCCTTGTTATTGGTGGATTTGTTATTGGTTATTGGTGAATTGGTTATTGGTTTATTGGTTATTGGTAAACTGGTTTATTGGTGGATTGGTTATTGGATATTACTCTATTACTGATGTTACGCAAGATTTAAGGTTGAGCATCTCCGATGCTATTTTGACCTCTACTTTTCTTTCTACAAAGGTTATACTTCTCCGAAGTAATTATATCGATACTACTTCGGAGAAGTACAACCTTTGTAGAAAATGCAAAAATGATAGTCTTAGCATCGGAGATGCTTAACCTTAAAGTGTGCGTAACATCAATCTATTAGATGTAACCAGTTTACCAATAACTAACCAATATACCCGTAACCAGTTTACCAATAACCAATAAAGCAGTAACCAGTTTACCAATCTACCAATAACCAATCTACCACCTCGTTGCTTTAAATTTCCATTCTGGTTGGACTTTTTGCATTTCTATTTCGTCATTGCGTTTTGTCAGACCACACTTTTTATAATTTTCGTGCAGTTTTGCTAAAGCAACTCTGTCTAATTCTACCCCTAAACCTGCTCCCGTTGGTACTGCCACAGCTCCGTCTTCAAACTTCATTCTTCCACCCACAATAATTTCATCCGACTGCCAAGGATAATGCGTATCCAAAGCATAACGGAAATTTGGAATTGCTGCACCCAAATGTACCATTGCTGCCAACGAAATGCCCAAATGAGAATTGGAGTGCATGGATAAATCTCTTCCAAAGGTTTGACAAATACTCGCCAATTTCATAGAATCCTGCAAACCGCCCCAAAAATGGTGGTCAGACAAAATAATATCTTCCGAACCCAAAGTGTAACTGCTTGGAATATCCTCAAAAGAGGTCGTACACATATTAGTTGCCAATGGCGTTTTGAGGGCTTTTCTAACCTTTGCCATATTTTCTTGTCCACGGCATGGGTCTTCTAAATACTCCAAAATCCCCTCCATTTCTTTGCCATATTTGATAGAAGTTTCCACCGTCCACAGAGCATTTGGGTCTAATCGTAATGGTGTATTTTCGCCAAATTCCTTGTGCAATGCTAAAATGGCATCAACTTCTTGGCGTGGTTCAAAAGCACCACCTTTCAACTTAATAGACTGAAAACCAAACTCCTTACACATGGCTTTAGCTTGAGCCACAATCTCGGTTGGATTTAATGCACTTGCTTGGCGGGCGGCATCCCAACCTGTGGCATTGGGGTCTGTTCCAAAGGCTAATTCTCCGCCTGCTCCTTCGTATTTATAAAATAGATAGGCAGAAAAAGGTACGGCATCACGACGTTTGCCACCCAATAAATCAACAATGGGACGATTTACAATTTTTCCGATAATATCCAAACAAGCGACCTCGATGGCACTAAAAATATGCACCAAAGTACGCTGATCCCAAGGAGCATCGCCTCTGTCTGACATTTTATCTATTCCAAAATTGGCAACCAAAATATCCCGAATTTGATTGAGTTGAAATGGGTCTTTGCCGATGATAAACTGTCGACTTTTTTCAAGAGCTTTGTCAATGTCAATATTTCCAGGAATCTCACTAATTCCACTAATATTATCTTCTGTAACAAGTTCCACCACAGTACGTAAAGCATACGGAGCGTGAAGTCCAGCGGCATTGAGCAATGGAGGATCAACTACTGCAATGGGCGTAATATGGAATTCTTTTATTTTAGGAAGTTTCATGGTTTGTTATTGGTTATTAGTGGATTGGTTATTGGTGGATTGGTTATTGGTTCAGTTGTGATTGGTAAAGGGTTATTCTAAGATACCATTTCCACCAATAACTAATAACCAATCTACCAGTAACCAATTACCACTTACGTCAATGGGCCTGGGTTGAATAACACTAAATCGTTATATAAACCTAATTTATCAGTAGCTACCTTTTTGTTTCCACTGGCTATTTCGAGGATGAGGTGGAATAATTCCCAACCCATTTCTTCAATGGTTTTGATGCCAAATGCAACTGGACCTGCATCAAAATCAATTAAATCATGCCAACGGTTTGCCAATTTTGAGTTTGAACTCACTTTAATAACAGGAACCATATTTAGTCCATAAGGTGTCCCACGACCCGTTATGAACACGTGCATATTCATACCTGCGGCTAATTGTAAAGTTCCGCAAGCAAAATCACTGGCAGGTGTTGCCACAAAATTCAAGCCTTTTTTACGTATTTTTTCACCTGGAGAAACAACATCTACAATTGGACTTAGACCCGATTTTGCTACCGAACCAAGTGCTTTTTCTACGATATTACTCAATCCTCCCCCTTTATTTCCCGGTGTTGTATTGGCACTTCTGTCAGCTTTTCCAAAATTTAGATAATTGTCGTACCAAGCCATTTCATATTTTAGTTTTTGAGCAACTTCTTCATCAACAGCTCGTGGTACAAGTAAATGAATAGCATCACGTACTTCTGTAACTTCTGAGAAAAACACCGTTCCGCCTGCCTTTACAATTAAATCAGCTGCAAAACCAGAGACAGGATTTCCTGTTAATCCCGAGAACGCATCACTACCGCCACATTGCATTCCAACTACTAAATCTGCGGCAGAACAAGTTTCTCTTGTGCGTTGATTGAGTTTTTGCAAATGCTTATCAGCCATTTCCATGATGCCATCAACCATTTCATAAAATCCTTCAAAACGTTCATCTTGTAGATAGAGAATGGATGACTGACTATTATCGTCTGGCAAAAGACGTTCTGGTCGTAGTTTTTCACAACCCAAACCAATAATCATAATTTCACCCCCAAAATTGGGGTTTTGGGCAATGTGTTTAATGGTACGAATAGGAATAATTGCCCCAGGTGCATCAATCGCAATGCCACAACCATAACTATGATTAAAGGCTACCACATCATCAACATTGGGATAAAGTGGTAGTAATTCTTTCCTGATTTTATTTTCGATGAAATTGGTAATTCCTGCTACACATTGTACACTTGTGGTGATTCCCAACACATTTTTTGTACCTACGCTACCATCAGCATTTTTGTAGCCTTGAAAAGTAAACCCTTCTAATAGTTCTATTGGTGGAATAGTCGGTTTTTCATAAGGAATATCCTCTAAATTAGGAGGTTGCGGTAAACTGATATTACTTTCATTTATCCAACTTCCTTGTTCTATGATTCGATTTGCATAGCCAATTACTTGATTATAACGAATAACGGCATCACCTTCTTGAAGTGTTTGTAATGCCACTTTATGCCCCATTGGCACATCTTCAATCAACTCAATTCCATCTAAAACAATTGCTCCACGCTTCAATCCTGTCGGATTAGCCACAATTGCCACATTGTCATTTGGCGTTGTTTTTATTACTATATTTTGCATTTTTTTATAATTTCTATTTTGGGGAAATTGGTTATTGGTTATTGGTAGATTGGTTATCGGTTAATTGGTTATTGGTATAGACCCAATTTTACCAGTAACCAATCCACCAGTAACCAATCTACCAATAACCAATCCACCAATAACCAATCCACCAGTAACCAATCCACCAATCCCCAAATTTACACCATAGGATATAGCCAAGCGGCTATCATTGTTAAAATTACGCCTGTTAACCCCATGAAACTTTGCATCGGAGCAATGGTTTTTAGGGCTTCTTTTTCTGTTAAATTAGATGTTTTACACATAATCCAAAAACCTGCATCGTTCATCCAAGGAATTAATTTTGCACCACTTCCAATTGCCAAACACAAATAAACAGGATGAAAACCAAGATTCGCATTTTGAGCCATTCCTGCCAAAATCCCAGAAGCAGTAATTAACGCCACCGTAGCCGAACCTTGTGCCGTGCGAACAATGGCAGTTATCAAAAATGCCAATGGAATTAATGCCATTTGATAATCTTTTGTCAAATCTGCAATGCGTCCGCTAATTCCAGACTGTTGCAACATTCCACCAAAAGCACCACCTGCCGCAGTAATCAGAATAATACCACCGCCACTCATTAAGGCAGTTTGCACAAAAGCCGTGAGTTTATCTTTTGTTGTTTTTTTCTGATTTGCCAATACCAAAAGAGCAAAAATAGCCCCCATGAGAATGGCAATATTTTTATCTCCAAAGAAAACAATCACGTCAATAATTGCATTGATAATAGCAAAATCTGTATAAGCCGTATTTACTGTGTGAAATGCCTCTACCCCCGAACGAATACAAATAGTAATCAATGGAAAAACCGCAGGAAGCAAAGCCCAACCTAAAGCTGGTAATTCTTTATCATCTTTTTCAGCAATGGCCTTGATGTCTTCCAAACGTGCATCGGCAGAATCTCTTAACGGAATATCGAATTTTTTATTCAAAAATACTGCTATCAAATAACCAACTGTAATGGTACAAAGTCCAAGTAATGTGCCACAAACCATCATTAATCCAATCGGAACATTTAATGCACCCACCAAAAATAAAGGGCCTGGCGAAGGTGGCACATACGAGTTTGCCATTACTGCCCCTGCTATAACTGACAAAGCCAATAAAAGGTAATTTTTACCCAAACGCATACCCATTGCCTTCGCTAAGGGCATCATTAAAAAAACCACTGTATCTACAAAAACAGGAATTGTTAAGAAAAAACTACTCATCACAAAACCGATTGGAGCATTTTTTTCGCCCGTAATTTTTAGCATTGCTCTGATAATTTTTTCGGCAGCACCACTATCAAGCATGGCTTTACCGATGATGGCAGCCATCGCAATCAGAATACCAATTTTGGTACAAGTATTCCCAAATTCGGTACCAATGCGTTCACCGATACTTTTGTGTGCTTGTTTGAGTGCTTCAGCTTCTGAAAGACCTTTTGAGAGAAAATAATGCTCCACATATTCAATTGGTGTGAGCAAAGCAACCGCTAAGGCCGCCAAAAGAAGTGCTAAAAAAGGGTGTAATTTAAAGCCGATGATACCACCTACAACAACCACAACTCCAACGAATAAAATAAGTATTGGGTCTAACATTTGATAAGTACAATTGATATTGATTAAAGAGAAAATTTGAGTCTTCCAGTTTGATAAGTAGATTTTAAAATCTTTATCTACCTTATTTCTCGACATTCTAAGAAAAACATTGATTCTTAAAATCTACTGTTAATTATTATAATTCTATTTATTTTTTGTATTTAAGAAAGGCAAAATAACGTTCAAATGAAACTACTCAATCGTACTTTCAAATTCCTTAATAAATCGTATATTTAATAGTCTATTAACTTTCCGATAAACCACGGATATTTTTGCGGAATTAAATTTGATATTAATTGTTACTTCAAGCGTAAGTTTTCTTACACAATTTGATGGCATAGAAAATTAAAATTTACACGCATAAAGTCTTCAATATGGCATGGTTTTATCTTATTTTGGCGGCAGGTTTAGAAGCCTGCTGGATGTTTTCTCTAAAGTTTTTGTCGTTTACAAAATTTAAGATTTTGAATTTTCAAAACTTTACTAAGTCTGAAGGATTAACCATTTGGCTTCCTTTGGCTGGTTACATTATTTTTGGCATTACAAATACTTATTTTTTCTCTTTGGCAATGAAAAATATTCCAACAGCCATTGCCTTCACGATTTGGACTGCCATTTCGATTCTCTTTATCAAAATGGTAGAGGTGATTTTTTTACACGGAAAAATAAGTTTGCCTGAAATCGGATTTCTTGTCCTCATTTTGATTGGAATTGTTGGATTAAAGATGGTTTCCAAAACTTAGTAACATTCGCTTTATAAATATTCACAATTATTTACAATGACTTAATTTGCAGAAAATCAATAGGTTAAATAAATTTTACAAATTTGTGAAACCAAATTAATCAAATATGCAAAGACGTGATTTGCTTCGTCAGGCGGGTTTACTCGCTGGCGGCTTGTCCTTACCAAGTTTTGTAAAAGCTAACCAACCAACCACTCCTCCCAAAAGAGTCCTTCGTATTGCCCACATTACCGATGTCCACATTCAACCACTTATTGGGGCAGCAAAAGGCTTTGAAAAATGTTTGCATCATATTCAAAATCAGGAGATTAAACCCGATTTTATTATCAATTCTGGTGATTGTGTGATGGACGCACACCGAAGAAAACACGAAAATGTTCAGAAACAATGGCGACTTTTTAATGAAGTTTTGACTGCAGAAAGTTCATTGCCAATTTTTCATGGTGTAGGAAATCACGACATCTGTTGCGAAGGAGACAGTAATAGTAATTTTGAGGACGGCAAGAAATGGGCAATGGACGAAATGTCGATGGATAAAAGGTTTTATAGTTTTGATAAAAAAGATTGGCATTTTGTGATGTTAGACAGTGTTCAAAAGAAAAAAGATGGCAGTTGGTACACCGCTCACATTGACGATGAACAAATGGATTGGTTTAAGCATGACTTGAAAAATACACCCGAAGATAAACCTACTATGATAATTTCGCATATTCCTATTTTAGCGGCTTGTGTGTTTTTTGATGGTGATAATATGAGCGAAAAGGAAGGACGTTGGGAAGTGCCAGGTAGTTGGATGCACACCGATGCCAAAAAACTTTCGGGTTTATTTGATAATCATAAAAATGTAAAATTGGCTGTTTCGGGACATATTCACTTGACCGATAGAGTTGATTATAATGACGTTTCTTATTGTTGCAATGGGGCGGTTTCTGGCAGATGGTGGTTTGGGAAATATCAACACACCGAAGCTGGTTATGCCTTAATTGATTTGTACGATGATGGTAGTTTTACCAATCAATATGTGAGTTATTAACTACTGTGTTTAATAAGTTTAAAGATAATTTTTATCCTAAGGGGGAACTTCCCGAAAGTAGAAATAACTTTCGGGAAGTTTTTTCAGAGAGTTAAAATTCCCCAAATAACTTATTAAACAGTGTACTAACTCATTCAAATAAAAAAGCGGTGATTATCACCGCTTTTTTATTTGAATATTTCATCAATCCGTTTTCTACTATAACCCGCTCCAGTGGTCATTCCCTTACCACCGATACCCGTAGAGATAAAAATTTTGTTGTTAATTTGATGTTCAAAAACGCCACCATCTTCAGCCTGAGCATAATAACCAGCCCAGAAATTTTGAATCTTCCAATTGGGTAAATTCAGCATTCTCTTTGCCTCTTTTAGAATTAACTCATTGATTTCCATGTCAATACCGATTGGCAATTTAGCATTTTCATCTACCCCTGCGTATTCGTGAGAATCTCCAATAATGATTGAACCGTTGATTGCCTGTTTGAAAAGAATATGAATCCCCCACGTATTGTACGGTTTTTGCCACTCTGGAGTTTGCAAAAATGGATACGAATTACAAGACTTAAAACTGTCGTATCTTCTAATTGAAAGCCCTGATAAAATATTTCCGTTCAATTTTACTTCGGGTAAAGGAAAAGTTTGCATCATGTTTAATTTGCAAATTTTCATTTTACTTTCCTTAAAAACCTCTGGAAACAGAATTTTAAACTCATAACCATTACAAATAGCCACTTTCTCGGCATAAATAGTTTCATTTCCCGCCGTGGAAATTTCACAAATATCATTTTTTATTTCACAGCCTTTCACAACGGTATTATTCATAAAATGTAAGCCGTGATGCTGAATCAACATTTGCCGTACTCTATGAATCATTGTTCTTGGTTCAACAGAAATTTCGTCAGGAAAAAACAAACCACCTTTATAATATTCCGTGTTGAGCGTTGGAAAACGTTCATAACAAGATTTTTTGGGCAATAAGGTAGATGTATAATTTTTGAGTTTAAATAAAGCTCTTGTTTCTTCTAAAAGAGCCATTTCTTCATCATCAGAAGCAAAATAATACGAACCGTTTTGTCGAACAGTAATGTCAGTTTTGGCTTGAATTGATTTATAAATATTCAAAGATTCTCTTCCGTATTCAAACCATGTTTCAAGAGCCTGACCCGATGGAACAACTTGTCCAAAGTTTCTAACAGTGGCTTCAATTGGTTCTGAATCTTTTTCAATTAATAAAACCGTTTTACCTTTCAAAAGGGCATGATAGGCATGAAAAGTACCTAAAGTTCCCGAACCAACAACAACTAAATCATATTTTTTCATGGTAAATATTTTCAAAATTATGGAGTGGCAAAAGGAATGTCGTGTAGTTAAGCCGATAATTTATGAAACAGTGTATCAAATCATCGCTTTAAACTTTTTCAAGTCTGCATCGAAGTTTTCTTTGATGACGCTTTCATGCTCAATTTTCTCAATAATCACCTTCAAATCAGACACTTTGCTCAATAATCCGTCGTTTCGATGAATACTTAATTGCGGACGTGTATGCGTACCGTTAGTAACGCCTAACGACATACGACAACCCGCTCGGATACCCGATTTTAAGTCTGAAGGAGTATCGCCAATATTGAGAACTCTAAAACTATCATGAACATTTAATACTTTCATGGCGTGCTGAATCATGTATGGTTCTGGGCGACCTTTCAGCACTTCGTCTGAAGCAACGGATAACTGGATAATTGTATTTTTGTTACCGATATATTTTTTGTCAAGACCATCAAGCCAGCCTAATTTCCCTAAAATAATATCGGTAACTTTTCTGTAAAAACCTGTTGTAAGAGCAATTTGGATGTTTTTGGACTTCAAATAAGAGAAAATTTCTAAACAACCTTCTGTCGGATATATTTCACTTTGTAAATAATGACTCTCTAAAATATGACAAAATTTAGCGTAAGAAACATCTACAAACTCTTGTAAATCAGCATTATGCTCGCCCAAAACTTCTGTCCAGAGTAATTCAAAAACATACCTTTTAGAATACCCTTGTAATGCCAAAACACGCTCAGGTGAGACGGTCAGACCAGTATGGGAAGCCGCTTCTATAAAACACATTTCAACTTCGTGGCGGTCTTGAACTGTTGTACCTGCCATATCAAAAACGACTAATTCGATTGGTAACATTATCTTCTTTTTATTTTTGCTCAAAGGTAATTTACTCGTTTTAATCCTATATTAAATTACGATTAAGGCTCTGTAAAGTCCTGATTTTTAGGATTATTTGTTTGTAATGTTGCCATGAAATTCCCTTCATCATGCACAAAATCAAACAAATAATACACGCAAGGTCGCAACAGTTTTTGGCTCTTTTGCTGGGTATAGCGGCATTCAGCACCTATTTCTGTATGTATGCTTTTCGTAAACCTTTCACAGCAGGGAGTTTTCACGATGTTGAATTATGGGGGATTGACTACAAAATTATTTTGGTTATTGCTCAAGTTTTGGGTTACGCAACTGCCAAAGGTTTAGGTATCAAAATCGTTTCGGAAGTTCAACCTACACAGCGTGCCAAATATATTTTGGGAATGATTGCCCTTGCAGGAATTTGTTTGCTATTATTCGGGATTGTTCCCCCTCCGTACAATTTCGGTTTTATGTATTTCAATGGTTTGTGTTTAGGAATGGTTTATGGTTTGGTTTTCAGTTTTCTGGAAGGTCGGCAAATAACTGAAATTTTAGGAGCAGGTTTGGCAATTAGTTTTATTATTTCGTCGGGTATTGTCAAATCAATTGGAAAAGTATTTATCAATATGGGCGTTTCAGAGTATTGGATGCCCTTTTTTACAGGTGTGTTATTTTTTCCTCTTTTACTAATATCAGTTTACGGACTAACACTTGCACCAAATCCAACCGAAAAAGATCAAAAAGATAGGTCAGCCAGAACACCGATGAATGCCGATGCTCGTAAAAATTTCCTTCAAAAATATGGTATTGGTTTAATTGCCCTCATCATGGTTTATGTTTTGATGACCATTTTGAGAGATATACGAGACAATTTTGGGGTAGAAATATGGAAAGAATTGGGTGTAAGTGATGCTTCCATTTTTTCTAAAACTGAAATTATCATTGGTTTGATTATCTGCACTTTAACTGCCTTATTGTACTTCATCAAAGACCATAAAAGGGCTTTTTGGCTAAATCATTTAATGATTTTTGTGGGCTGTATCCTGATTTTTACATCAACTTTATTATTTCAAAACCGCTTCATTAATCCATTTATTTGGACGATTTTGATGGGTACTGGACTTTATATGGCTTATGTTCCTTTCAATGGAATGCTTTTCGATAGACTTTTGGCGACTTTAAAGGAAAAAGCCAATGTTGGTTTTCTATTTTACCTTGCAGATTTTAGTGGATATTTAGGAAGTGTTTTTATCTTGATTTATCAGAATTTTGGTAGTAAAAATGCTTCATGGCTTAATTATCTGACCGAATTATCCCTGATTTTACCCATTTTTTGCATGATTTTAGTGCTGATTTCCTTTGTTTATTTCAGTAGAAAATTAGTCGTTGATTTAGTTTTGGAGCAATCTACTATTCGTCGCATAACCCCTGACAGGGCAAAAAAGCCGCTGTCAGGGGTAAATCCGAAACCCTGACAGCGGCTTTTTTGCCCTGTCAGGGTTACTTTCTTGATTGCGACAAATAATAAATACTTCCGTTAAGTTTTAACGAAGAAAGTCAAAAATAGGATTCTTCAATGTTAAAATTTATTCTCTAACATTCGCATAACAAAACCTCCGAAAACAGTCTCTATTCTTCATATTCAAATAATGTTATCCTAAAAGTGAGGTTAAAGCAGATGAGTAGTTTTGCATCAAATTTAAAAACCCAACACTCATGAGGAACATTTTACAATTCACTTTTAGAGGGATTATTGTAAGAATCTTTCACCAAATTTTCTTTACAGTTTTGCTTCTCACTTTTTCATTGAACGCTTTTTCACAAGAAAGAATCGTTAGTGGAAAAATCATCGACGGAGCTGAAAAAAAACCTATCGCAGGGGCAACTGTTAGAATAAAAGGAACAGAAAGAGGAACATCAACAAACGCAGACGGAACCTACAAAATTGCAGTTAACGACAATGCAATATTACAATTTTCATTTATTGGATTTTCATCACAAGAAGTACAAACTGGCTCAAAATCAATCGTTAATGTTATTTTGAACGAAGATATTAGACAAGTTGAAGAGGTCGTTGTGACGGCATTAGGTATTTCTAAAGAACGTAGAAGTTTAACCAATGCTATTCAAACCGTGAAAGGTGCTGATTTAATCAAAGCACGTGAGCCAAACCCAATTAACTCGTTGGCAGGTAAAGTAGCGGGTTTGACAATCGGTGCTTCTGCTGAATTGTTAGGTCGCCCAAATGTAGTTTTAAGAGGAAATAGCGATGTTTTATATGTAGTTGATGGTGTGCCAATCAACTCGGATACATGGAATATTTCAGCAGATGACATCGAAACATATTCAGTATTGAAGGGAGCAAATGCTGCTGCTTTATACGGTTTTAGAGGAAAAAATGGAGCAATTTTAATTACCACTAAAAAAGGCTCTAAAGATAAACGTGGTTTCTCGGTTGAGTTGAATTCTTCGACCATGATAGAGAGTGGCTTCAATGCTATACCGAAAGTGCAAGACCTTTATGGGCCAGGTGACCACGGGCAATATTCATTCGTTGATGGGAAGGGTGCAGGTACAAATGATGGAGATTATGACATCTGGGGACCTAAATTTGACCCAACGGGTAACACTAAAATTGCTCAGTATGATAGCCCAATTGACCCTTTAACAGGTAAAAGAATCCCCACAGCTTGGACGGCTCGTGGAGCAAATAATTTAACTCGTTTCTTGCGTGATGGTGTTTTGGCAAATAATAACATTGCTATTTCAAGCAGTAACGAAAAAGCGGATGTACGTTTTTCATTATCACACAATTATCAGAAAGGAATTGTGCCAAATACACAATTGAACGTTACCAATTTTAGTGTAAATGCAGGCGTAAATTTCTCTAAAAAGTTAAGATTAGAGACAAACTTAAACTACAATCGTCAGTCAACGCCAAATGTTCCAGATGTGAATTATGGGCCTAACTCATTGATTTACAATATAGTTATTTGGGGTGGTGCAGACTGGAATGTGGACGATATGCGTAATTACTGGCAAGCTGGTAAAGAAGGTGTTCAACAAATTTATGCTGAATATCAACGTTATAACAACCCATACTTTGTGGCTAATGAATGGTTGAGAAGTCACTACAAAAATGATGTTTATGGTTATGCTTCGTTGGACTATAAAATCAATGATAATTTCAGCGTAATGGGACGTACTTCGGTAACAACTTATGATATTTTCCGTTCTGAAAAATTCCCATATTCGGCAACCGTTTACGGTCGTGAGGAAGCAAAAGGTGATTATCGTGAAGACAAAAGAACCCTTTTCGAGAATAACACCGACATTTTGATTAAATATAATCAGAAATTTAATAATGCCTTTGATGTGAAAATTTGGGGTGGTGGTAATATCCGTAGCTTCAAATACAACTCAAGTTATGTAACAACTGACTATTTGAATACGCCTGGTGTATATACTTTTGCTAACTCGTTAAGACCTGTAAAAGCATTCAGTTATTTAGCTGATATGGAAGTTCAAAGTGGATATTATTCGGCTGATTTATCGTATAAAGGTTTATTTACTTTTTCTACCACAGGTCGTGTTGACCGCCTATCTACACTTCCTGCTGGCAATAATACCTTCTTTTATCCATCATTTGGTTTAAGCACCGTAGTTTCAGATTATGTAAAATTGCCTGAAGAAATTTCATTGGTAAAACTTCGTGCTTCTTATGCCAATGTAAAAGATGGTTTAACACGCTCAACAATTACAACAAATCCAAGTGGTTCATATACCTTGAATTATGGTTCGGAATATGCTTCTTCTTACGATGGACCAAATTACGCAAACTCAGTAGGTTACGGAATTTCTCCAACGTATAATATTCTTCCAGGAGCAACGTATTCGGATAAAATCAACAATCCTGCATTAAAACCAAACTCTACTGAACAAATTGAATTAGGTTTAGAAGTTAGTTTATTGAAAAATCGCTTCTCGGCTGACGTAACCTATTTTACTTCTAATGATGGGCCAAGAATTTTTAACCGTGATTTATCACAAACAACAGGTTATACTTCTGCCATTGTAAACGGAATTAAAACACAAAAAACGGGTTTAGAAATTACCTTGAAAGGCTCGCCAATCAAAACAAATGATTTTAGTTGGGACGTACTTTTGAACGTTTCAAACTTCAAAGAAACTTTACAAGAGGTTTACGACGAAAACAATGTAAAAATTGTGCGTTTACCATCAAATTATTTTGTTTCTGGTAACGTTTCCACTCAATTTATCAATATCGGAGAAAGAATCGACCAAGTTTATATTGCTACTTATCAAAGAGCGGCTGATGGTCAAATTATCAATGATGCAGGTGGTCGTCCAATCGTAAATTCTCGTGGTACAATGGTTGGATATGCCAATCCAGACTACGTTTGGGGATTAAACAATAGAGTTTCTTATAAAAATTGGACATTGAGTTTTCAATTTGATGGTCGTGTAGGTGGAACAGTTGAAGATTATATTCGCAGACAAACATTCAGAGGTGGTCGCCATATTGAAACCGTTGAAGGTGCTTTTGGAACAGCTCGTGATTTTGATACACAAGGCATTAAATCTTATGTCGGTGAAGGCGTAATGATTACGGAAGGAACACCAACTTTTGACTCAAATACAGGTTTAATTACCAATATGTCATCGTTGAAATTTGCGACAAATACCATCAAAACGTATGCCCAAGACTATATCAGTCGCTACAACGGAACGGCAGAAGGCAACCTGATGAGTAAGACATTCTCTAAAATTCGTGAAATAACGGTAAGCTATAATTTCCCGTCTTCAATTTTGGCAAAAACGTTTATCAAACAAGCATCGGTTTCATTGGTTGGGCGTAATTTATTCTACTTCGTGGATAGCAAACACAGTGGCGTTGACTTAGACCAATTTACAGGCTTGAATGCAAGTACAGGTTTACAAACACCTACGATGAAACGTTTTGGTGTCAATTTGAATATCACATTCTAAGAAAAGATTGCCTCACCCGACCGACGTTCGGGTGAGGTTTTAACATAACTCCAAATGAAAAAATATATATTCTCTTTATTAATCATCTCACTTTTAGCAAGTTGCAGTGATTATCAAACGTTGGAAAAGAATCCAAACTTACCGACATCAGTACCTTCGTCAATTATTTTAAGAGATGTTCTTAGCAAAATGAATGATGGTGCTTGGAACAATATGATGCGTAACAACCAATTTTATTGTTCAAATTATAACTATTACGACCACAACGAATACAATTGGGGGAATGCAAGTTTACAATTTACTACTTTGAAAAACGTGGTAAAAATGGAAGAAGAAGCTAAAAATAGTGGTGCAAAAGATTTGAATCCATATTCAGCTTTAGGTAAATTTTTACGTGCTTATTATTACACCAATATGACTTTGAGAGTGGGTGATTTACCAGTCAAAGATGCCTTGCAGGGATTGTCGGTTGATAAACCAAAATACGATACTCAAAAAGAAGTTTTCGTTCAAATTTTGAAATGGTTGGACGAATCAAATAACGATTTGGCTCAATTAATCACAATGGGCGACAGAACTTTGGATGGTGATATTTATTATGCAAATGACCTTCGTAAATGGCAAAAATCAGTTAATGCCTTAAGATTGAGAGTTTTAATCCATTTGAGCAAAAGAACTGACGATACTGATTTGAAAGTAAAAGCAGATTTTGCCAATGTTTTGAGCAACCCAACAAAATATCCATTGATGGGTGATTTGTCGGAAAGTTTACAATATGTTTGGGGTACAAACAACAAATATCCACGCAATCCCGACAATTTAGGAAATAATGCCACTCGTGAAAACATGGCAAAAACCTACGTTGATTTATTGAAAAACTTCAAAGACCCACGTTTATTTGTGGTAGCAGAACCAGCAGATGCCCAATTGGCAAAAGGCTTAAAAGCAACTGATTTTGATGCTTACGTTGGGGCAAGTTCGGGAGAAGATTTAGCCGATATGTCGTCAAAAGCAGGTTTAGGTCAGTATTCATTTCAAAGCCGTAAACGCTATTATAGTTCATACACAGGTGAAAATACATTTGTCGTTAGTTATCCAGAAATGTGTTTCAACATTGCCGAAGCCATCAATCAAGGTTGGGTTACGGGCAATGCACAAGATTGGTACGAGCGTGGCGTAAAAGCATCCATGTCGTTTTATGGAATTACTGACGCAACGGCTTATTTAGCACAAAATTCTGTAAAATATGCAGGTAATAATGCAACAGGTTTAACACAAATCTTGAATCAAAAATATATCGCTTTCTTCCAAAATTCTGGATATGAAGCCTACTATAATTGGAGAAGAACAGGTGTTCCAACATTTTTGGTTGGTCCTGGCACTGCCAATGGTACAAAAATTCCCCTTCGATACCTTTACCCGAGTTCAGAATCTACTACGAATTTGGACAATTTAACCACCTCAATCTCTCGTCAATTTGGCGGAAGCGACAACATCAACTCAGCGATGTGGTTAATTAAATAAAAGTCAGTAAACGATAAATGGTTATGAATTTCAAAAGTAGTAGAGCTTTCTACTACTTTTCTTCTTTTAAAATTCATCTATATGGGGTTAGGATTTAGGTGATGAGTATTAGTACTGTAACTTGATAAAAGCGAAAATCTTAAATCCCTATTTAAAAAATATCTAAATTTTCAGTTTAATTACGAAATTATCTACTATTCATCGCACAACCGCAGACAGGGCAAAAAAGCCGCTGTCAGGGTTGAACCCGAAACCCTGACAGCGGCTTTTCGCCCTGTCTGCGGTTATTTTTTTGATTGCGAAAAATAATAGATAGTTCAATTTAATTATTCTAAATTTTCCACAAAACGATGTCAATTTCAGAATCTATCCTTCGCCAAAGACTTGATTCAATCTTTGGTTTATACGAAATTAATGGTTCAAACGAATACGTTGGCGAACCTGTAAGTATTTTAGAACATAGTTTTCAAACAGCACAATTAGCTGAAAATGAAGGCTTTGATGAAGATGTTGTTGTGGCGGCATTTTTACATGACATTGGGCATTTTCTTCCAAATAAAAATGAAATGAATGGCTTAGGACACATTTCGCATGAAATAGCTGGAGCAAACTTTCTGTATAAAAATGGTTTTTCAAACAGAGTAGCTCTTTTGGTAAGAAATCATGTGGAAGCCAAAAGATATTTAACGTTTAAATTTCCAACCTATTTTGAAAAACTGTCTGAATCAAGTCAAAAAACGTTGGCATTTCAAGGAGGAAAAATGACTGAAGAAGAAGCTCAATCTTTTGAAAAATCGCCTATGTTTGAGCTTTATTTGAAAATGAGAGAATGGGACGATAAAGCCAAAGAAGTAGATTTGGAAGACTCAAGTATTGATAAATACAAAGAAATTGCTTGGCGACATTTATCAGAAAGGTAAAAAATAAAGCTTGACAACTTGAGCGTTTTGCAAGTTGTCAAGCTTTTAAAATCTAATAAAGTCAATAAATAAACGAAACTATCTACAATTTGTCGCAGAATAAAATTAGACCACAGATTGTACTGATTCAACGGATTTATAAGGATAAATTTAAAGAAAAATCAGTGTAAAT
This sequence comes from Arcicella sp. LKC2W, assembly GCF_034931005.1. NCBI lineage: Bacteria > Pseudomonadati > Bacteroidota > Cytophagia > Cytophagales > Flectobacillaceae > Arcicella > Arcicella sp. LKC2W. Next base: position 66,682 of record NZ_JAYGIN010000022.1, on the reverse strand, counting down.
CTGTTTTATCTGTTCTATCCGTGGTCTAATTTTGTCTTGCGACAAATAGTAGATAATTCCGTAAATAAATAGCAAAAATAGATAGATTTGTAACCAAATATTTTAAACGATTGGGAAGGCTTATTTTATCGAACAAAATTACATTGTTCCGATTAACTCCCACTTAACGGTTCAACTCTAAACCAATCAAAATCTGCATAACCAGAATCATTAATTTGTGTTGGGCGGGTGCAGAAAATTCCCATTTTAGCACCAATCCACATTCCTACATCGGCTTTAAACACCTCTCCTACTTTTGTATAATTTTGATTATCAAGACTATACAAAAATTGACACTTCCCTCCTTCCGTAACTTTTACGCAAAGAAAAATATCTTTATTCGCTTCAACTTTAGCAATCACTGTTTCTTCTTCCGACGTTTTTTCATTAGCTTTTTTACAAACACCATATACCAACGACAATCCTTCTTTTGAACTTTTTAGAGCCAAATTGGCATAACTTTTACCCATAATTAGCAAGCCGACTTTCTCGTTTTCTAATTTTGGATTGGGTTTAAAGTTCAATTTTGTGGTAACCATAAACGTTTGAGCTGGAAATTTTTGCATCAACAAATTTGGAACGTCCCAAAGATTTTTAGCATCTTCTGGAATCTTGTAAGAATACAACCGTAAAAAACCTTGATTGCTCGTGGTATGCCAAATGCCTTTTGGATTTGCCTGCCATTGCCATTGCAAACCCATTTGAGTTGTATTAAACTCGTCGCTTTCTGGGGGTGTTTGAATTGGATATGTTTTACCAACATTTGGTTTTTTGTAAGTCAAAACGGGTTCTCCCGTACCGTCGCCGTCTTTGTCAATGCCAATAACTGGCCAATCATTGACCCATTTCATCGGTTGCAGATGCACAACTCGTCCATAAGTACCTTTATCTTGAAAATGTAAAAACCAATCTTCGCCAGTTGCCGTATTCACCCAAGCACCTTGATGTGGCCCATTAATAGTTGTATTTCCTTGAGCCATCACTACTTTACGCTCATAAGGCCCATAGATATTTTTTGACCGCAATACCAATTGCCAACCCGTTGAAACGCCTCCTGCGGGAGCAAAAAGATAATAATATCCATTGCGTTTGTACATTTTAGGCCCTTCAATGGTCGGGTCGAGTTCATGACCATCATAGACAATCACCCCTTCGTCCAAAACTTCAGTGCCTTCATTGTTCATTTTTTTGATGGTCAAAATACTTTTGATTCCTGCTCTGCTACCTGCCCAACCATGCGATAAATAGGCTTGACCGTCTTCATCCCAAAAAGGACAAGGGTCAATTAAGCCTTTGCCACCTTCTACCAATTTGGGCTCAGACCAATTTCCCGCAGGATTTTTAGTTTTTATCACATAAATACCAAAATCTGGGTCTGGATAATAAATCAAAAATTCGCCTTTATGAAACCGAATGGCTGGAGCCCAAACACCGTTTCCGTGTTGTGTTTTTGAGAAATGTTCTATTGGAGGCTGACGTTTGAGAGCATGACCAATCAGTTTCCAATTGACTAAATCTTTTGAATGAAGAATGGGAAGTCCAGGAACGGCATCAAAACTTGAAGCCGTCATATAAAAATCATCACCAACACGACAAGCGTCTGGGTCTGAATAATCGGCATCAATTACAGGGTTTTTGTAAGTGCCATTGCCAAGGTCAGAAACCCAAACTTTTGAAACATCATTTCCTTGTTGAGCATTTACTTTTGTGATACAAAAAGTGAGTACAACAATTAATTTAAAAAATATTCTAAAACGCATATTTTCAAGTATTTAGTCTTGCAATTCTCCTTATTTTTCTAAAAAATTAAATTCTTTTGAAGAAGCTCCTTCTGTAAATTCCACTTTATTTTTAGTGTTTTTCACATCCGTATTTTTAACATTGATGGCTTTTGTTCTATCCCCAGCAATTGAAAATAATTGTTCCGTTTCTATGGGATATTTAACGGAATCAAAAGTTAAAGAATTACTATTTACGACCGAAATAATAGGTTTTGTTTTGGTAGCCTGTAACACAACATTTTTGAGCGAAATGCCTTTGGTATCCACAAATTCAGCCCCAATTTCTGATTGTAAGATTAAGTTTTCCAGTTGAATATTCTCAATGGGCATTTCTTGAAGTCCACGAATAAAAACCCCTTTTTTTGCACCACTACAAACAATATTTTCAAATTTCATATTTCTAAAAATCGGCGTTCCTTCATTCACAACGGGTCTTTCATCACGTGGGGTGTCGGTCGCAAATTTTACAAAATAGTACATATCAAAGAAAATAGCTTCCTGAGCAATGTCTTTCATATAAATATTTTTAGCATAGATATTTTCAACAATTCCACCCCGACCACGCACAGATTTGAACCGAAGCCCTTTATCTGTTCCCATAAAAGTACAATCGTAAACAAAAATATTTCTTGCTCCGCCACTCATTTCGCTACCAACCACAAAACCGCCATGACCGTTATAAACCGTATTATTTCTGATAATTCCATTTTCGGTTGGCATACCACGCTTACGCCCTTCTTCATCTTTCCCAGATTTGATACAAATGGCATCGTCGCCTACATCAAGGGTACAATTTTCAATCAAGAAATTCTTGCAAGATTCAATATCCATACCGTCGCCATTATGGGCATATTCAGGATTTTTAACGTATAAGTTTCTCAAAGTCAAGTCTTCACACATCAAAGGATGCAAACACCAAGCAGGTGAATTTTGGAAAGTAATTCCGTCTAATAATACTTTTTTACAACGAGTAAAAACCACCAAATTAGGACGTAGATAATCTTTCATATCTTCAAAATCGCTTGGTTTTTTACCATTAATGAGCAACATACTTTTGCCCCCAACACTTGCTTGTTTGAACTGTTCGCTCGGATACCAAACTTTGCCATCGTCTTTCAAAACACCACCAGAAGCCACTTTGTGTTTCCATTGTTCTTCGGTCAATTGGTTTTTATTGACGGCACGCCAAACGTCGCCGTTTCCATCAATAATTCCTTGACCTGTAATGGCTACATTTTCTAAGTCTGTTCCTGAAATAGGCGACTGATTTCGAGCGGCACGTTTACCTTCATAAAAGCCTTCAACTATTGAATATTGAGCTTTATCGGTTGAAAAAAGTAAAGTTGCCGATTTTTTTAAGTGAAGATTTACGTTACTTTTCATCACAATTGGTCCAGTTAACCAAATACCTTGCGGCACAAGCACGACGCCTCCCCCTTTCTTGCTACATTCTTCAATCGCTTTATTGATAAATTGCGTATTAAGGCTGATTCCATCGGGTTTTGCACCGAATTTAACAATGTTCAACGTATCTTTTCGGAACGATGTTTTGGCAATTTTCGGGAGGTTTTGCCAACTATAAACGGGTGCTTTTTGAGCAAAATTAGCGGTATTAAAAATGGCAAGGAGAGCCAACACGAGCAATGATTTTTTTTTGTTCATTCTGATTTAAGTAGCTTATAATTGCTAATTTATTAAAGGTTTATAAAGATTTTCAAAAAATCCTGACAAGTTTAATGAAAGTTAATTAATTAATAATAAGGACTTTATCCATCTTTTCTTCGTCAAGAATTTAATTAAAAGCCCAATCTTAATTTTATAGTTTTGAGAAAAAACGGCAACTAAAACTATTATTGCAAATCATCAATCTTTAAAACACAAATACCCCCAAATTTCTACTAAAACTCAGAGGTAATTCATTTGATACCACCATTTTTGTAACCTATTTCAACCAACAAACTTATTAAAATCAGCAAAGCAAGTATGATAAAATATTGCCATTTCTTTAGCGTATCTGAGCATTCTGTCAATGAAACTGTTTAAAAAAAACAAAAAGTCGTAAGTAAGCATTGCAAAATAATGGCAATGTTTACTTACGACTCTTTGTCAATTTTACAGGAAACTCTACTTTTTATGCGTAGTCATTTTTATCGCATCAACCTCACTTTGTTTATAAATTGAACCATCTGCTCTAAAAATATCATGAAACCATAATTTGGGTTCTTCGCCACTTGGTAGCGGTTCGTCCCAAGCATAAATGGTATTTGTTTTTCCTTTTACCAAACCCCAATTTATTGCTCCTACTTTGTATTTTTCAAATACTGGCAAACAAGTTTCAAAAGTGCTTTTGTGCTTACGAGCCATGTATTCTGTACAAATTACGGGACGTTTATAGGTTGTTTGAAATCCGATAATTGCTTTCTCTAAATCCTCAGGAGAACGATAATTATGGAAAGTAATAATGTCTGAATTATTCAACATAAAATCATTACTCAAAGGATGGTCGTGCCACCAACCCGCAGTAATTGGTTGAGATGGATTTACGGCTCTTGCCCATTCGAAAGACTTTTTCAAAAGTGGCATTACTGCATCCAAATAACCCGAATTTGAAGGTTCGTTGTACATATCCCAAACAATTACACGATTATCGTTGGCAAATGCACCCATCACACCTTTGGTATAATCTTCCAATTTTCCCCAAGTTCTTGAATCGAATAACATTTTTGTACCTGGACATCTCGCCCAACCCGAATTATGAACACCTACTTTGGGTTCCATTTGCTTCCCTGCTTTTGGGTCGTCATTCCAACAAGAATCATACAATACAAACATAATTTTGATGTGATGTTTGTCGGCAATAGTCAAAAACTCATTGATTCTTTTCAAAAAACCCGCTTTATCGGTTTCGTAAGGAATATTATGTAAAAAAACTCGCATAATATTCATCCCTAAACCTTCAGCCCAAGCCAATTCTCGGTCGATAGTTACAGGGTCAAAAGTTTCAGCTTGCCACATTTCAAGTTCATTGATGGCAGTGCTTGGGATAAAGTTTGCTCCTACAAAAAGTGGTTGTTTGGCATACCAGCTATTCGCTTTTTCTGGCGACCACTGTTGTGCATTTGCTTGGAAAACGTTAATTAATAACAGTAATACAATAATTTTTTTCATGATTTTAAAATATTAAAACGCTTTTTATTCCCTCTTCCGAAAGGTAGTTGGTGTACTTCCTGTAAATTTTTTGAATTGCTTACAAAAATGGCTTTCATCGGTATAACCAAACTCGTCTGAAATTGCTGAAATCGTCATTTGGCTATACAATAAACGCACTTCAATCAGCTTTATTTTATGTTTGATAATGTATTGTTTCAAAGATTCGCCTGTGTGTTTTTTGAAGAAAATACTAATATAATCGGGTGCATAATTGAAAACATTGGCTAAATGCTCAATATTGAGGTCGTTGGGTTTATAAATATGTTGTTTAATATACATCAAAATGGCTTCCACCGAATCTTTCAGAACTGGACTGGTTGAAGTTTGCCCAAATAAATTTCGGGCGAGAATTATCATCATACTTCTCATCAAACTATCACGGATAATTTCAAAATATTGTGATTGTTGATTTTCGTATTCTGCCTCCAAAACCGCTAATAAATGATGAAGTTTTTGTTTGTCCTTTTTGTCCTGTACAATTGAACCACGACTTTGCGAGGAAGTGTACAAAAGATTTCGCCGAACTTGTTGCCAAGTGCTGTCTTTATCTTCATTTTCTATCTTATAAAAGGATTCATTGAAACGGATAAAACAAAATTCAGTAATGGCATTTATTTCAAAATCATGGTAATCTTCTGGGCCTAAAAGAAACACATCGCCTTTTGAATATTGAAACGAATTACCGTTAATATTATGAACTCCATTGCCTTTGAGAATGAAAATAATCTCATAATAAGTATGCTTGTGTACTGAGTGCATCCAAGATTTAGCCTCGAAATGATAAATATTAAAAGGAGTATGCAGGACATATCTTTTCATAATTATAAAGTGTAGAAAAGCACCAAGTTATATTGGATTTCTACAATAAATATCCGTTTTGTAAAGGTTAGTTTTGCAAGAGTATAATCAAATACTGTTTAACAAATATAAATATGAAACGCACATTCTTTTTATTTTGCCTGATAATACCACTTTTTTTGAATACTTCATTACAAAAAACAGATGAATGGACTCCATTATTAGATAAAAACCTAAGCCAATGGGAAACATATTTAAGTTACCGACATAAAAATGATTATAATGGAAAAATACCAAAAGACTCTTTAGGAAACATCATTCAACCCATTGGTTATAATAAGGATAATACAGGTGTTTTTACGGTTTTAGATGAACCAAACGGGTCTGTTTTACGAGTAAGCGGAGAAATTTATGGCTGTTTATTTACCAAAAAATCGTATGAAAATTATCATCTTACCTTACAAGTAAAATGGGGAGAAAAGAAATACGAACCCCGATTAAATAAATTACGAGATTCGGGTATTCTTTATCACTCTACTGGAGAAGCTGGGGTAGAATATTGGCGTTCATGGATGTTGTCGCAGGAGTTCCAAATTATGGAAGGACATAACGGTGATTTTTGGTGTCAAGCCAATTCAGCGATTGATATACGCTCACTGCCTGCTGAGGGCATAATGAATAGAATTGCCGATGAAAAACAACCTTTCCGAACTTTCAAAAGTGGTAGTGATTACTATTGTATGCGTTCGGAAAATCACGAAAGTCCTGCTGATGAATGGACAACCATTGACCTTATTTGCTATCAAGGAAAAAGTCTTCACATTGTAAATGGACACGTGGTGATGGTGTTGCAAAATTCACGTGCTACGCTTCCCGACGGCAAAGAAATTCCACTAACAAGCGGAAAAATTCAACTGCAAAGTGAAGCAGCAGAGGTTTTTTATCGAGATATTCGGATAAAGCCAATCAACTCGATACCAACTATTTATCAGAAGTTGTTTTTATAAATTTTCAAACGAAATAGGATAATTACGCAAAATTCAATAAATTGATTATCAACCATTTACCATTTTTCAATCATTATACTTAAATACAACATTCAATGAAAAGTACAACACGTAGAAACTTTTTGAAAGCTACCGCAATGACAACAGTCGTTGGAACAACCGCTAAGGCATCAGATAAAATAGATGCGAAACAAATATTTGTTCATCATGTATATTTTTGGCTAAAAAACCCAAGTAGTGAAGCCGATAAAGCAAAATTATTAGAAGGGTTGGAGGTTTTATCAAAAGTACCAGAAATCAAAATGGTACATATTGGTATGCCTGCAAGCACTAATCGAAGTGTCATTGAAAGAAGTTATTCGGTATCGTGGCTATTATTTTTTGAAAATTTAGAGCAAGAAGAAATTTATCAGAAGCATCCAATTCACCTAAAATTCGTAGCTGATTATTCGCATTTATGGGAGAAAGTAATTGTGTATGATTCAGTGGGTGCTCAAAGAAAATAAGAAGCCATTTTTGAATTAATTATACTTTGGTACTTTAAATAAATGGAGCAAATTTGACTTTGGAGAGCTTCCCGAAAGTTTAACCCCTAACGGAGTTATTTCGGGAAGCTGAAAGGTAAATACCCAAAATCTCAACACCTACTTACGACTTTGGTTGTTCGGCAGTAAATGGCTGATTATAATATCGTTTTCCAGTTGTTTTAAATAAAGCATTGGCAACTGCTCCAAAAACTGGTGGGAATGGCGGTTCGCCAAGTCCAGTTGGGTCGATGTCGTTTTCTACAAAATGAACATCTATTTTTTGTGGTGCTTCATTATGGCGAATCATGCGGTAATTATGAAAATTATTTTGCTCACTAACACCATCTTTGTGTGTTAATCCTCCATAAAACGAATTTCCAATTCCATCTACAACTGCACCTTGAACCATATTTCGAGCCGCATCGGGGTTTACAACTACCCCACAATCAACGGCACTCGTTACGTGTTCTACATAAGGTTGTCCGTCTCTGATTACCATATCTACTACATGACCAGCATACGAAGCATGACAGAAATAAGCGGCAACGCCACGTTTTTTACCTGCATTTTCGGGTTTTCCCCAACCAGATTTTTCTTTCAATAATTCTAAAACGCCAATATATCTGCTTGCGTCATAATCGTTGTTTTTGCCTACTGGATTGGCTTTTGCTTTTTTCAAAAGTTCCAAACGCATTTCAATTGGGTCTTTGCCCATCGCTTCTGCTACTTCATCCAAAAATGATTGTTCGGCAGCGGCATTGAAATTTGAGCGTGGGGCTCTAAATGCTCCAATGGTAATATTTGAAGGAATTTCCCAACCGTCAGCCAAATAATTATCAACTGCACCCGCTGGAAAACGATTGGCGTGAATTGGGTTTTCTGGAATACCACCACCCGTTACATGAAAACCTATCAGATTTTTATTTGCATCTAAAGCCGCACGATACGTTGCGGTGTACATCGGGCGATAGATTCCGTAAGTCATATCGTCTTCACGAGTGTAAATTAACTTAACGGGAGCTTTCATTTTTTGAGAAATACGAGCGGCTTCATATACATACGACCCATACGCTCTACGACCAAAACCACCGCCCATACGAGTCATTTGAATTTCGATTTTATCGGCAGGAAGATTTAGTAATTTTGCCAAAGTTGGCTCCATCCAACCTGGTGCTTGCAATGGGCCTGCCACTAAGGCTTTATCATCTTGCACGTGGGCAAAGAAATTCATGGGTTCCATGGTATTATGTGCCAAAAACGGTGCATTATACGTGCGTTCGATAATCTGAGTAGCATTTTTGAACGCTGTTTCTGGGTCGCCGTCTTTTCTTATTTGGTTGGCTGGTTTTTTTGACATTTCAGCCATTAACTCAAATTGCTTTGCCGTAGTTTCTAATCTTGCAGGAATGTTATTAACCGTTTTTCTACCACCAAAACCGCTAATTGTCTCTTTAGTTTCACTGATTGGTTCCCATTGTGCAACAATTTTCTTGCGAGCATTCATCACTTCCCAAGTGCTTTTACCAACTATGGCAATCATTTCATTAAAAGTACGAGTATCAAAACCGCCTTGCTCAAAACCATCATCATAAAGTTTGAAACTAAAAATATCTTTGATTCCTGCCATTTTTTTGGCGGCAGTGGCATCAAAAGATTTTAATTTCATACCAAATGCAGGAGGATGCTGAATCATGGCGATTAACATTCCATCAACTTTATAATCTATTCCAAAAAGTGGTTTTCCTGTAACTACTTTCGTGCCTTCGGAATTTTTCTTTGAATTTCTGACAATTGAAAAATCTTTTGGAGATTTCAATTTCACGTCTTTTGGCACAGCAATGGTGGCGGCTTTAATGCTCATTTCGCCATATTTTGCTGATTTTCCGCTTGAATGAGATAAAACGCCTGCTTTTGTTGTGATTTCAGATGCTGGAACGCTCCATGTCTGAGCCGCCGCTTCGATAAGCATTTGGCGAGCCGTCGCTCCTGCATTTCTTAGTGGTTTCCAGTACATTCTTACCGAATTACTACCACCTGTAAACTGTGGGCCGTATTTTACATTGTCGTGCGTACCCATTTCTACCACTACATTTTTCCAATCTACGTCCAATTCTTCGGCTACCATCATGGGTAGCGAAGTCATTACGTTTTGTCCAAATTCGGGATTTGGACAAAGGATTTTCACCACATTATCAGGCGTGATTTTAATGTATGATGCAAGCTCGCTCCAAGTTTCAGCCAAATTTAATTGAGCCATTTTATCAGCAGCTTTTGCATCAGAAAACCAACTAAAACTAAGCATTAATCCACCACCTGCTATGGCAGAAGACTTTAAAAAATCTCTTCTACTTTGCGATTTTATATTTTCCATTGTCTTTTCTTATTTAGCGTTTGATGTTTTGGCAGCCGTTTTGATAGCTTCCTTAATTCTCAAATACGTCCCACAACGGCAAATATTTCCGCTCATGGCGTTGTCAATATCTTCATCTGTTGGTTTGGGATTACTTTTGAGCAAAGCTGATGCCGACATGATTTGTCCACCTTGACAATAGCCACATTGTGCAACGTCGTGTTCTAACCATGCTTTTTGCACTGGATGTGTTGCATTTTCTGAAAGCCCTTCAATGGTGGTAATGGCTGATTTGCCGATGGCTGAAACAGGTAAAACACATGAGCGAGTAGCATTTCCATCTAAATGAATAGTACAAGCACCACATTGAGCCATGCCACAACCAAATTTTGTACCGGGCATATTGAGGTGGTCACGCAATACCCACAAAATTGGTGTTGAAGGGTCAACATCTACTTGTCGTGTTTTGCCATTGACTTTGAGGTTATATTTTGCCATAGTATGCTGAATTTATTTCAATATTAAAAAATTTAACAAAAATCTATAAAATAAATAATAAAAAATAATATTTTTCAAATACAAACTTACGAATTTCAAACAATTTATGGTGTCATCAACTTTATTTCTTAATCTGATGTGTATCTCTTACACTACTGAAAGATAAAGCCAACATTTTCCAATCTTTTTTGTGTTTTTGATAAACTTCTGTTACGGTAAACTCTACTTTTGCGTCGTTTCCTCGTACCACCGATTCGAGGGTAATTCTATTCCAAACGATGGCAGTTTTTCCAGAAACTTCTATGGCAGAATCATGAATGGTAGCTTTTTTGTACCAAATACTTCCCGTTTTGATGATGTCGAGTTCTTCTGCTTTTTTCCAAGTACCACTCATGTGAAGAAATTTTGCTTTGTCATCAAACAGTTTTTCTAATTTTTCAACATCTTTGTCTGCCATCCATTGCCACTTATCTTTTGATAATTGCATAACTGTTTGCTCATCTTTTGTGGATTGAGCAAAAACCGAAATTGAACAAAATAAGGCTAAGACTAAAATTTTTATATTGGTTTTCATTTTTGATAAATTGTTTTATTTAGATTAACAAATTTCTACTTATTCCGCTATTTCAATTGTATAAAAATTACTGCTTTTTCTACCATTTTTACTGATAATCATACAGGTAGGCGAAGAACTCCTAAATTTGTTCTCGAATCATTCACTAAAAAGATGGAAAAGATTGTAAACATCGACAATATCAGTGATTACAACGCCGCTTGTAACCACAAAACACTTCACCCATTGGTTAGTGTTATCAATTTTTCCAATGCTAATCCAAGAGATTGGGGCGATGTGGAAAGCATCCGATTTGAGTATGGCTTATATACCATTTTTCTGAAAGATGTAAAATGTGGAGATATACAATATGGTCGTCATTTTTATGATTATCAGGCAGGAACATTGGTTTTTTTTGAACCTGGTCAGGTGGCAACTTTTATAAATCCCAAAATGGTATATCAACCTGTTGGTTTGGGACTTTTGTTTCATCCTGACTTGCTGAGAGGTACAACGCTTGGGAAGACCATTCAAGATTATAAGTTTTTCAGCTATCAAACCAACGAAGCCCTGCATCTTTCTGACGATGAAAGGCAAATTATTTTGGATTGTTTGACAAAAATAGAATTTGAACTAAAACAACCCATCGACAAACACAGTAAAAAACTGATAACCAGCAACATAGAGTTATTTTTAAATTATTGTGAGCGTTTCTATGACCGTCAGTTTATTACAAGAGATGTAGCCCACAAGGGTATTTTGGAGAAGTTTGAAGACTTATTGAATAATTATTTCGCCTCCGACAAACCACAAACGGTTGGCTTGCCTTCGGTGGCTTATTGTGCCGAAGAATTGCATTTATCAGCTAACTATTTTGGTGATTTAATCAAAAAAGAAACAGGGCAATCGGCGAAGGAATATATACAAAATAAGACGATTAATGTAGCCAAAAATAAGGTATTTGAAGGTGATAAAACGGTGAATGAAATTGCTTATGAATTGGGTTTTAAATATCCTCAACATTTTACGAGATTATTTAAACAACGGGTGGGAATTTCTCCAAATGAGTACAAACATTTGAATTAAATATGCAAACAGTTAAATTAAATAATGGCATCGAAATGCCAATTTTAGGCTTTGGCGTTTTCCAAATTCCAGATGCTATTGCGTGTGAACAAGCAGTGATTGATGCCATCGAAACAGGCTATCGTTTGATTGACACCGCTGCATCGTACATGAATGAGGAAGCAGTAGGCAATGCGATTAAAAATAGTGGTGTTGAGAGGAAAAATTTATTTATCACAACCAAACTTTGGGTGCAAGATAATGGTTATGAAAACACCAAAAAAGCTTTTCAAAAATCGCTCGACCGTTTACAGTTGGACTATTTGGATTTGTATCTAATTCATCAACCGTATGGCGATGTTTTTGGCTCATGGCGAGCAATGGAAGAGTTGTACGAAGCAGGAAAAATAAGAGCCATTGGTGTTTCAAATTTTCAGCCTGACCGTGTTTTGGATTTAATGTTGTTCAATAAAATAGCTCCCGCCGTTAATCAAGTCGAAACTCACCCATTTCACCAACAGACTGATAATCAAGGTTTTTTACAAGAGAAAAACATTCAAATCGAGTCTTGGGGACCTTTTGCGGAAGGTAAAAATGATATTTTTCAAAATGAATTATTGGTTGCTATTGCCCAAAAATATCATAAAAGTGTAGCTCAAATTATTTTGAGGTGGCTCACACAACGGGGTGTAGTAGTTATTCCAAAGTCGGTAAGAAAAGAAAGGATGATTGAGAATTTCAATATTTTTGATTTTGAAATTGGAGCAGACGACATGGAAAAAATCAAAAGCCTTGATACTAAAACAAGTCTATTTTTCGACCATAGAAACCCAACGATAATTCAGTGGATGGCTGAGCGGAAATTGGATATTTAGCATTGAAAAGTTTCGGAATTATCTACTATTTGTCGCAAGACAAAATTAGACCACTGATAGAACACATAAAACAGATTTACACTGATTTTTCTTTAAATTAATCCGTGTAAATCCGTTGAATCAGTACAATCTGTGGTCTAATTTTATTCTGAGACAAATTGTAGATAGTTCCGAAAAGGTTCAATATAATTACTTTTGCAAAAAAGCGTTTCAAGGGATTTATAAATCCCTTGAAACTAAAAATTAGTTAAATTTCAGACTTCCATCAGGTTGATAGACGTATCTGAATGTGTAATATCGTCCAGCACTACTGGCATCTGGTTTAGCAGGCGTACCTTTATAGTAACTCAAAACTTCCATTTTAGCATATTTCCCCTCTCCCGTTTTTATTAATAATACTTTTCCAGCAATCGGAGAGATGATATTCGTTGCACCATCATAGTTATACCAGCCTTTTCCAGACCCCGTAGGAATAGCCAAAAGAGTTTTGGTGTCTTGCAAAATAACGGCTGAAGCAGGAACTTCTTTCGTTTCATCAAAAATACCTGTTAAAACAACCGCTCCACCAAGTCCTGTGCCAGACGTTCCACCATTTGTCAGGATGGTTGTTGCCCTAAAGGCAACGTCCCATTTATTAGTAGCAGAATCTGTGTTGGCTACTATTCCATTTTTAAAACTAAAAAAAGTATATTTTCCCGTAGCAACGGGCTGTCCAGTTCCTGATATTGTGGTTGGGTCGGCGGCTAAATCTTTAACAGTTTCTGATTTAATTGGGTCAACCACAACGGTTTCTTCTTTTTTACAGGCTACAAATAATGCAAGTGAAAGTCCGCAAATAGCGATTTTTTTAATTGAATACATGATTTTACTTAATTTATAAAGGGTTTATTTTTTACGACAATTCTTCACATTGGTAGCCCAAATTTCTGATAGCATGAATGACGCTCTCAATACCAATTACTCTTTCAGATACCACTTTTAATACTTTATTTACGTCATGAAAATCTATATTGAACTGATTGATTCCTAATGACTTGAGGGTATCCCAAAGTAACTGAATACCAATTGGAGAAGTAATATTTGTTTTTAGAATGAAGATTTCCATGTTGATTAATTTTTAGTATTTTGAGGAAGTAAATATCTATCCATCAGCCACATTTGGGCATCTGAACGACAATCAAAAATGCCAACTTCACACCCGAAAGTTCGTTTGGCTAAACACGCCGCAATATTTTTCCAAATATTGAGCGTTAAAAACGAATTTGTAACCATAGCAACCCCAAAACATTGATTTTTAAAAGACCTTCTATAACCTTTAAACCACTCATTTTCAAGTTTTAAAACGCCTCTTTCTCTTTGAATATGTCCGTTAGAAAAATCAAATAATAAACCAAATGAATCTTTTGTTTTGAGATTGTTACTTATTTCAGAGAGGTATTTTTTTGTATCCTCTACCGTCGTTTTTTGTCGTATTCTAAGGGTTAAAACAGGACAACTTGGGTTTCTGATTATTTCTACCATGTCAGTTATCGCTGATACTATTTCTAAAAAAAAGCCCTAAGTTCATTCTCTCACAAGCCGCAGAAATCAGCCCCTGCAATTCTTCTATTTCGTTGAAAGTCAGGAAAATACCAGATGCCGAAAAACCAAATCTCAATGATGGGATACTTCTCATATCAACAATTTCGATGACATAATATTTCTCGTTTGGTGGTACATCACTCAACCTTTGAAGAAAACCAACAAGGTCGCTCCAATTGAAAACCAACATGATATTTTTATATTTCAACTGAATTTCGTTGCAACAATTGCACTGAGTAATGTAAGATTCAGCGTTTTGGACTAAAATAGTGTGTGTATGCGTGTTTTCTTGTGTTTTCATAAGATAAATTATATAATTTGATGTTAAACTCAACTCATTACAAACAACTGACAATCAAACAATTGACTAATTTGTCAGCTTAAAATTTTGGACTTATCTACTATTTGTCGCAAGACAAAATTAGACCACGGATAGAACACATAAAACAGATTTACACTGATTTTTCTTTAAATTTATCCGTGTAAATCCGTTGAATCAGTACAATCTGTGGTCTAATTTTATTCTGCGACAAATTGTAGATAGTTCCGAAAAATTTTGGACTTATAATCCATAACATTTTTATAAACAGTTCCAACAAAGTTGGAACTGTTTGGGGTAAAATCAAGCGTACTTTTAGGTACAGGAATATGTCCCATAAAATGAGGATATTACCCAGAGAGGTGACTAAAATTGTTAATTCTCCACCCTCAATACATTACGATTATTGTCTTTTTTTAGGCTCAAGTTTGAGTCCTAAACTCAACCAAATTAGCCTGCCCGCTAAATTGGAAATTCGTTGAGGGTCTGTAAATCCTGCGATATTATCACAACCCATTTGTATTTGATAATGGTCTTTAAAGGTTTTATTTATGGAGAAATTCCAGAGAAAATAGCCATTGACAAACTCATCTTCTGTGTCAGCAATACTGTTGCCATTAAAATCTGCAAAACCGTATCTACTTCTATAAACACCTCTTAATGAAGAACTTATGTTATTTTTCTTGTTTTCATAAAATACTTTAATATTTCCTGAATGATTTGACCTGTTAAAAAGTCCTTCATATTCAGATGCCTTTACCCGAACCGTTTGAAAACTAATAGGGTCACGCCTAAAAACTTCGCCATTTTCTATTTTAGAGACAATTTCTTTATCTTTTGCTTCCAAAAATTGATACCCAAACGACCATGTAAAAGAATGTTGATTCAAAATGACTTGTTTACTAAATTCCGCTTCAATTCCCTGTGTAAATACTTTGTTTAAATTGAGATAACTAAACACATTTTGCCCATTGGTTTTTCGGGCAATCGCTTGCGTTTGAATCAAATTATTAATGTCATTTCTAAAAGCATTTACACTGATTTTCAAATTATTAGGTAAATTAATGGTACTTCCCAAATTGAATGCTAAAGAACTTTCTGCCTTGAGAGTTGACAACTGATTTACATCAAAAAGCATTTCAGAAATTTGATTTTCAGCCTGTAATTTTGCCACTCCATTGATGACTTCTTGCGTACCTAAAACACTATATCCAGCCACCGCATTGGTAAAATTGAGGTATAATTGTCTAAAATCGGGGGCTTTGAAGCCTACGCCTACTGAACCTCGCAAAGTAATTTCTGGCGTTAGTTGATACCCAGCCGAAAATTTTGGACTCAATTGTGATTCATAGGCAGAATGAGCATCAAAACGCCCCCCGATAGTTAGGTTTAGGTGATTTATTGATGAATTTTCGTATTGTAAAAAAGCATATTTGGTGTCAAATCGTTTAGTTCCTTCATATCGAGTGGCTTCTACACTTTCCCAAATTTGCCCTAAACCAACTGTTAAATTCTGCTTTTCACTTAAAGCATAATCTAATTGAACTTCTGGTCTTTGAAAAGTTTGAATAAAAAACGTATTATCATATACGTCATCATTTTTTTGATAGACTAAGGTAGAGTTTGTCCGATAACGTGACGTATAATAACGAGCGTTTACTTTTAATTTTGGCTGAAGTTGAATTCTAAGAATAGGAGTTAAATTCCAATCGGTCACTTTTCCCCAACCTGTTACCTTTTCATTTGCTGCCAAAAGTGCGTTTTCTTGATTTTCAACAAATAATCTTCCCGACATTGAGAATTTTATTTTTTCAGAAAAATCATAACTTACTTTTGGGCTAAAAGTAGTGTTTTGAAAAGGAGAAACTGTTGCTCCAAAAACTTCTGGACTAAAATCATAACCGTTCGTTTTATAATGATTCATGAAAAAAGACAAACCTAACTTATTGATTTTCAAAGCTATATTCCCAGAAAAGTCCATAACTTGGTTTGTGCCATACCGTAAAGAAATGTCACCTTTTGCTTTTTCGGGGCGGTTTGTGATAATATTAATCACTCCTGCCAATGCCTCAGAACCATACAAACTTGATGAAGGCCCTTTCACAATTTCGATTTGTTTTATATTACCAACTGCCAATCGTGAAAGTTCCAATGTTCCTGCGGTTCTTCCAATTAGTGGTTCTCCATCTACCAAAATCAAAGTATAATCGGGGCTAAACCCTTGAATTTGAACACCTTGCCCATGATCATTTTGAATGAATAAACCTGTTTGCTCTGCCAAAACATCATTCAGTCTCAGCGACCCCATCGTTTTAATTTGTTGCTGACCAATTAAGGTTACAGGAATTGAGAGAGAACCCAACTTCCGTTCGCTTCTGGTTGCGGTAACGACTATTTCTTCTAAATTTTTATGAGAAACACTATCCAAAACAATCACTTTCTGTGCATAAGTATTTGTTATACAGAGGGATAGAAATATTTTAAATAGGTTTCTCATAAGTAAGTAATCATTGTGTTTTGCTTTTGACATGACAAAGGTAATGCCTTATTTAGAATAATTCCAAATAAAAATCAATATTATTTGGAATTATTCTAAATAAAGTCAAACTTTGTGTCATAATTCATCCCAATCGCAACAAATGAGCAACCTATCAAACAACTTTTAAGCAAATAATTTAACGACATGACTCAAACATCTCACAAATTCAAAACCATTGTTGAACATCATCAAGGTTATATCGGCTTCTGCAATTGCTGTCAAATGGTAAATGTATGTTACAAAAATTCGCTTTTCTGTTTTCAATTATCTGAATATCAATGGTTTTGTGGCATCATCAACGAAAGAAAAAGTATGCTTGAGTTCCATACTTCTCACGGCAAAGAAATCATGATGAGAACCCCAATGAACAATTATTATATCCTTTTTAAAGAAAGTGAATTAGACGAATTATCAGAAATGCTACAAAAAGCCGCATTACTGGTGGAAACTTTTAGGAACATAAAAAATCAAAATTAATTTATGAAAAAAAGAATCTTAGCTATCATATTGATGGGAGTATCAATCTTAGCAAATGCCCAAAAATCAGAGGACATCAAGGCAATTAAAGGTCAATGTGGCTGTTTTGATGTAAAATTTAGTTATGCCGAAACTTTTGCTCCTGATAAATCCTATCAATTCCATGACCGTTATCGAACGGGCGGACGTGAATGGATTTTTGTCGATGAAGAAACTAAAAACGACCGCTTAGTTTTAATGCACCTTTTAGTAATAAACGATACAATGGTGATAAAACATTGGCGAGAAGATTGGGTTTATGAAAATACTGACCTTTTGGCTTATCAGAAAGGAACTGAATGGAAACCGCTAATTCTGCCCAAAAACGATGTAAAAGGACAATGGACACAGAAAGTTTTTGAAATAAATGATATGCCACGTTATGAGGGTTCTGCCTCTTGGAATCATCAAGACGGAAAACACACATGGGCAAATATTACCGATGCCCCATTGCCACGACGTGAATATACCAAAAGAGATGATTATCAAGTTTTACGAAGAAATAACCGTATTCATGTAACTGAAACTGGATATTTGCACGAACAAGATAACGACAAAATTATCCGTGGAGAATCGGGTGATAAATTATTGGCTCAGGAAAAAGGATTAAATAATTATGTTAAAATTGACGATTCGAAATGCCAATTAGCAGTTGAATTTTGGAAGAAAAACCGTGAATATTGGGTTGATGTCAGAACGGTTTGGGGAAAAATTTTGGCTGAAAATAAAGGTCTGAATATCAAAACTAAAAACGATGATGGCAAAATGCTTTGGAAAGAAATTGATGATTTAGTGGAAGATTTTAAGAAAAAAGACATTAAAAATGCTCAAAATCGCCAAATTGCCATCAGAACTTTACTCACAAAATATATTATTTAAGGAATCATTAAAGCCCACAAAACCTCTGGCAATCGTTCACGATTTTGTCAGAGGTTTTTTTTTGAATCCTTTAAAGACTCTTTCCTTTTCAAAGGAACACTTTAAAACATTCAATTTCTCCATAACTACCTAATATAAAACAAGTTGTAGCAAAAATTACCCAAAATTTCTCATAAGCACAACTGTCCACAAAATTAGATTTTAATGATTGTATGATGAAAAAGTATTCCTGAAAAGACTCAGGAGACTGAATTCAACACAAAAGGTTCTTCATGAATTATGGATTTACGTTAACTACTTTGACGATAAGGCGGCTGGCATAGATTTATTATAATTCTAACACATAGTTGTACTTATATAAGAACTCCTTTTTAAATAAAACTCAGTTTATATACTTTTTACCCATAATTTAAACAACATGAAAACTAAAAAGTCCCAACAACTTCAAGCCCAAATAGTAGATTCTACTAATGAATTTCTGACCACCAATCAAGGTGTGAAAGTAAATGATAATCATAATTCTTTAAAGTCGCACGAGAGAGGGGCTACACTCTTGGAAGATTTTATTGTGCGTGAAAAACTGGCACATTTTGACAGAGAACGAATTCCTGAGCGAGTTGTTCATGCACGAGGAACAGGAGTTCACGGTGTATTAAAACTTAAAAAATCATTGGAACAATATACTACGGCTGATTTTTTAAATAATACCGAAACTGAAACCCCGTTATTTATCAGATTTTCGACGGTGGCAGGTTTTAGAGGTTCTACTGATTTGGCAAGAGACGTAAGGGGTTTCGCTATAAAATTTTATACTGAAGCTGGCAATTTTGATTTAGTTGGCAATAATATTCCTGTTTTCTTTATTCAAGATGCCACTAAATTTCCTGATTTGGTACACGCCGTAAAACCAGAACAAGATAATGAAATGCCTCAAGCGGGTTCAGCTCATGATACTTTTTGGGATTTTATTTCACTCATGCCAGAGTCGGCACACATGATTATGTGGGTGATGAGCGATAGAGCAATTCCACGCAGTTATAGAATGATGGAGGGTTTTGGGGTGCATACCTATAAGTTAATCAATGCCGCAGGAAAAGTACATTTTGTAAAATTTCATTTTAAACCCAAATTAGGGGTACATTCGGTAGCTTGGGACGAAGCTCAACGTATCTCTGGTAAAGATTCAGATTTTCATAGAAGGGATTTATTGGAAGCTATTTTGGAAGGAAATTTTCCAGAATGGGATTTTGGCGTACAAATTATTCCAGAAGAAGATGAACACAAATTCGACTTTGATTTATTAGACCCAACGAAACTGGTTCCAGAAGAACTCGTTCCTGTTGAAATCATCGGAACAATGACCTTAAATAAAGTACCTGATAATTTCTTTGCTGAAGTAGAACAAGTCGCTTTTAGTCCTGCCAATATTGTGTCAGGAATTGATTTTTCTGATGACCCGCTTTTACAGGGAAGATTATTTTCGTACACAGATACGCAATTTCACCGATTAGGGACTTCCAATTTTAACGATTTACCAATCAATCGACCTCTTAATGAAGTTCATAATAATAATAGAGATGGTTTTTATCGCCAACAAATCAGTAAAGGAAAAATTAATTATTCGCCAAATTCATTAGGTGGCGGTTGTCCTTTCCAAGCAAAAGCGAGTGAAGGCGGATTTACTTCGCATAGTAGTGAATATACAGGAATGAAAGTTAGAACTAAATCAGACAAATTTTTCAACCATTTTTCACAAGCTATTTTATTTTATAATTCTCAAGCAGAATATGAAAAACAACATATTAAAGATGCCATTGCTTTTGAATTATCCAAGTTAGAATCATCCGAAATTTGCCAAAGAATGGTCAATAACCTGACCAATATAGACTTAGAAATGGCACAATATATTGCTGAAAAAGTTGGGGCAATTATACCTCAAAAGGTTTATAGATACGAAAACCATGCCGTTCCAGCAAATGCAAATCCTGCTGATTATCAATCTATTACCATAAAATCTTCTTTAGAAAAGTCAGAAGCACTAAGCATGGCTAACACTGTTAAAGGAAGCATTGCGACTCGTCAAATTGGGGTATTATTTGCAGATGGCTTTGATGAAAAGTCATTAGAGAATATTGTCCGAGCAATTAAAACAGGCGGTGGAAAACCAATTTTAATTGCCAATAAATTGACCGCAATCAAAGGAGATAAAGGAACAAATATTTCCCCCGACAAAACATTTTTTAACTGTGCTTCTGTATTATTTGATGCAATTTGTACAATTGGTGGACAAAAATGTGTTGAAAATTTAGCTAATACTCCCGAAGCTATTCAATTTTTAGACGAAGCCTTCAAGCACTGCAAGGCCATTGGGTTTGATGCAAATTCAGATTTATTAGTCGCAGAAACGCATTTATCTAAAAAGCTCAAACTTAACCATATTGGCGTGAGCATCGGAGGAAATACCATCGAATTTCTTAAATATGTAGGAGAACACCGTTTTTGGGAACGAGAATTATCTCGAAAAATCCCTTCATAATCAAGGCATTTCGTTTGTTAAATTTGAAGCTATTTAAACAGGTTCTCTCTGAAAAAACTTATCGGAACTATAACGAGTTTGTCACGAGATAAATTTAGACCACAGATTGAACGGATTTTACTGATTTTGGCTGATTTTTATTTATTTTATCAGACTGTGCGTCCCAGTGTAAATCTATCAAATCCGTACAATCTGTGGTCTATCGTTTCTAATTTTACACGATTTTTTAGTTCTACTTTAGCACTCTTGAAAAAAATAGCCCCGAAATGAATTTCGGGGCTACAAAATCTTCCGAGCATACGGCTCTTTTTAGGGCAAGTTTTAAATTGCCAAAGTAGAAATAGTAAAATTTTAGAAATATTTTACGTTTTAATACACTTCATCCCCTTTCAAATTCGCCTCCCACGCTCTTGGGCAGCAAGGCGTACTTGTGAATTTACTTCCCCATAACGATTATAGGAACCTTTTCTTTGCACAATTTCCATAAAAAGACCATTTAGTTCTTTACAATAAAAGTGAAAAAATTCTCCCGTCTCTTGACGGTCATAAAGTATATTAAATTGCTTCATTTTTTCAATTACTTCATCTGAAAGTTGCGTTTTTGCTTTCAAATCATCATAATAATTGGCAGGAATTGAAAGTATTAAATCTTTATTTTTAATGCTTTGGGCTGTCAGAAAAATATCTTGTGTTTGGAATGCTATCTGCTGAATTCCTGCTCCCGTGTTGGCAACAAATTTTTCAATAGCCGTTCCCTGACTTCGGGTTGAACTCAGCGGAATTCTAATATTTCCATTCGTATTTTTAGCAACTCTACTATAAACGATACCTCTTGGGTCTAAAATTTCGAGAGATTCTTCTATATCAAGCCCCAATAATGCCCGATAAAATAAGGTATTTGACAAATAAAAATCAGCACTAACCGAATGCCCAATATGGTCGAAGCCTGTAATTCCGTTGTCAATTTTATCGGTAGTAATTGGATTAAATTCTACTGGATAAAACTCTTTTTCGAGGTCTTTCTCGTCGATAAAATAATATAAAATATTGCCAATGCCTTTAGCAGCAGGTATATCCAACTCATAAATACTGGCTTTGCTTTTCTCCCAATGATACCCCAATTGATGAGTCCAATGCTGTATTTTTTGTTTATTTTCAGTTACAAAACCAATGGCACAAACAGCGTTTTGTTGGATATTTTGTACTTCCGCCTGACGGTTAATGACCATATTCACCCCGCCTAATTGATACAAACTTACATTTTTAATTTTGTGTCGGAAAGTTTCTACAAATCCTAAGTTTTCTAACATCACCACCAAATCATTTTGGCAACTGTCTGTGGTGGCAAACTCAACAAATTCAATAGATTTTAGTTTAATTTGACTTTCTTTTTCCTCTTTGCTTACGCCCTCCAACCAGATTAAAGAACGTTTGCCGTCACGAGCCACAGGGTCAATTTGGGAAGAACGAAATTCATCACTAAAAATCTCGTGCGATAAATAACCATCATAACCTGTGGCACAAACTGCCTTCATAAATTCTACCACAGGAAATGCTCCTTGCCCTGGAAAACAACGAAAATGCCTTCCCAAGTGCATCGCTCCCATGTCATATTTGGGAGCATCGGCAACTTGCACGATGGTAAATTTTTCTTTGGGAATGGTATAAATATCCTCAAAAGTAGAATTGAGGGCTGAAATATGAAAATTATCTAAAATATTACCCAAATTTGGGTGGTTGGCACGTTTTACAATTTCTACGGATTGATGATAAGTATTGACAAAACGCCCCCACGACAGGGCTTCGTAACCAATTTCAAAACCATGTATTTTTGCCAATTCGGCTATATCATAAAGGTCTTCTGCGGCTTTGTCGAGATTATTAATGGTATGAATTGAGGTATTACTACATATAAATAATTTCTTCGTTCCCAAAGCGTGCATCAACTCAAATTTATGCTTTGCCCTTTCCAAACTTCGTGATTTATAAGGTTCGGGCATGGCTTCATAATCTCTAAAAGGTTGTAGCCCTACAATTTCAAGACCCAAATCGGTTGTTATTTTGTTGAGTTCAACAGGCTGAATATCAGAAACTAACAGGTCATTTTCAAATAATTCGATACCATCATAACCAGCTTTGGCAATGGCTTTTACCTTTTCGATTAATGTTCCAGAAAGCGAAACCGAAGCAATGGAATGTTTCATATTTCTACAATAATTTTACTTTCGTCTCCTTTGGCTGCCAATTCCAAAGCGGACTGTAAATTTTGCAAATTTGTACAACTTGAAATAATAAAGTTTGGTTCAATGACTTTTGAAGAAATTAATTGGATAACACGCTTAAAATCAAATGGATGGTCATAAATTATGGAAGGTAAAATACTGATTCCTTCTCGGGCAATTTTGAGTGGTCGGAATGTAGCATTTTTTTCTGAAAGTCCTACCAATATAATTTCTGAACCTCTTGGTGCGGCAGCAGTTACTAAAGAAGCAGTAAAATTTGACCCTGCACACTCAAAAATGGCAACGACCTCTTCTTCGAGCCAAATGTCTTTAAGAATATCACTTTGTTCATCAATATTTCCTTCGGCAACAACAGGAATCACTCCCATATCGGTTGCTAACTTCATCTTTTCTGGATTTATTTCTGTCGCCAAAACCTTATATCCCAAACGAACGGCAAGGTGTGCCAGTAAAAGACCAATTGCTCCCAAACCAATCACCGCAATACAATCACCAGGTTTAGCTTTTGACTTCATTAACGAATGATATGATACCGCCATTGGTTCAATGGTTACAGCGTCTTCGTCAGAAATACTTGTTGGTACTTTCCATGCAAAATTGGCAGGAATAGAGATGTACTCTGCAAAACAACCTGCTTCATTTACGCCCAAAATACGCTTGTTTGTACATATATTACCATGCCCTGACAAACAATATTTACATTTCATACATGGGAAATTAGGTTCAATTACGACTCTCTCCCCGATTTCTCTTCCTTCAACGCCTTCGCCTATTTTATCAATATATCCTAAGCCTTCATGCCCAATAATGGTTGGTTTGTCCAATAATCTATGTCCTAAAAAAAGATGTACATCAGAGCCACAAATACCTATTTTAGACAGTTTTATTCTGATTTCCCCAAATTTTGGCTCAGGTAATTGTACTTCTTTTATCAGAATTTCATTTGGTTTCTCTAAAAAAGCTCCCAACATAGTTTTATTGATTTTAGTGTTTTTTATGATTTTTATTCAATCGCAAATATGAATACTATATCTATCATATCGGCACAAATGGAACAAAAGTACCATACTAATGCATAAAAATACCATCCTATTTTTACTTGAAATAGTCTTATTAATGGCTATTTTCTCTTTAATAATTAGAAAAATTTGTCTTTTTTTTGTGGTGTAAAAAAGGTCAAAAATAGACCGTGTATTTTTACTCATTGCGATTTGAGAACAAGGTTGGCACTTTTGGTAAAAAATATGGTACAATCAATCCATTATGATTTTTGTTAGTATTTAACGATATTAAATTTGTATTGAAAAAAAAGAATAAAAAATTGTACGATATAAAGAAACCTCTCAAAAAAATTATTTCAAAGATTACTTCATTTCAAACACAGACTTTACAAACTATATACTTAACCACTTGATTTTTATTATTTCCTTTTTAAACAAATAACCATTTCTAATATTTTAATCTGTCAAGAATGAAAAGAATTACTACTCAATTATGGTTTCTTACATTGATATTGTTAGTGACTAACAATATCTTCGGACAAGGAACAAATGCCAGTATCTCTGGAAAGATTACTGGTACAGATGGGGCTTTGCCTGGAGCTACTGTACTCTTGGTTAATACTTCAACTGGCTTTAAGACTGGAGCATCAGCTAAAGAAAACGGTTTGTATGACTTTAGAGAACTTCCTTTGGGAGGGCCTTATAAAATCACGGTGTCGTTTATTGGCTACCAAGGACAACAACAAGAAGGCATTATGCTCAACTTGAGTGACCATATTACGCTCGACTTTAAATTGAAAGAAGGAAAACAATTAGAAGAAGTAGTGGTGGTGGCTAATAGCATGAAGTCAAGAACGGACAGATTGGGAAGTGCTTTGGCTATTACTGGCAAAACGATTTCGGTAATTCCTACGCCAACTCGTAACTTCGAACAATTGGCATTTCTTTCAGGACAATCTAATACTCCTGAAGTTGGACAACGTAACTTAGGTGGTTTTGTATTGGCAGGTGGAAAAGGTGGTACAGGCGGTTTTACGGTTGATGGTGCAAACACTCGTCGTATGATGTTTGGAGCAACTTTAGATGGAGCAGCGTTTACTATTTCACAAGAGGCAATTCGTGAATTTGAAGTAGAAACGAATGATTATAGTGTAAAAAATGGTAGAAATAGTGGTGGTGTTGTAAAGGCAGTTACTAAATCTGGTACCAATACACTTCATGGTGCAGCTTGGTATTATGCGGGTGGTGGTTCTTTATCACAAAGTAAAAATGCTGTTGGAGCTCCACTTTCTTCTGTACCAACGCAAGGACAATACGGATTTACTTTGAGCGGCCCAATCATTAAGGATAAGTTATTTTTCTTTGGTGTTTTTGACCAATATAAAACATCTCCTTTGACTGACCCACGTACTCAATTATTTTTAGATTATGGCAATAGTACCTTTGCTGGTGGTACCACAGAAGCAAATACTTTTTATGGCTATAACGAATCTGATGCTCAAGCAGTTATCTCTGCTGCCAAAGCAAAAGGATATGATGTGGGTGATGGCGTAGGAAACTTGGTAAAAGATGCTACTACAACCAATATGTTTGGTAGATTAGACTGGAACATTAACAGTAAAAATACATTTGCAATTCGCTATAATTATTTACGTTATGACCTTACAAATGAAGGAAATTCGGGTAATGCTTTGAGTTTGAATACACCAATTTTACCTTCTACGAGAGTTTGGGGTACAAATTCTGGAAATTATCCTTTCTTAAATTTAGAACATAGAGTAACAGCAGATTTACGTACCACCATTAGTAACAATGTGCTGAATAAATTAATTGTTCAATATATTACTTCAGACCGTGCCAATAACCCGAAAGATGCCGTTCAAGAACCACGTGTTTATGTGGGGATTCCTGGAGCAAATGGTTTGACAGGCGGAACAATTGCTTTTGGACAATTGACTTGGATTCCTGAAATGATGCGTACCAGCAGTATTCAATTGATTGATGATGTTACTTACAATGCAAACAATGGCGTAACTTGGACTTTTGGAACAAACAATCAGATTTATTTCCAACAAGAACGTTTAGCTCACTGGACAGCACCAGTAGTAGTATATAATAATATTGCCGATTTGAATAATAACAAACCTTCTTTTTATCGTCAGTTAGTATCTAATACGCTCGATTTGAAGGCATTACAAACTTGGAACTTAGCAGAACTTGGAGCTTATGCAGAAGCAGCTTTCAATGTAGGTGATAATGTAAAAATTGAGGCAGGTTTACGTTGGGATATGTGGAAGCAATTTGGAAATGTTCCTACTCAAAATACAGCTTTATTAAACTCAAGTTTATTATGGCATGGAAGTCGCTTAGACAATACGTCGGGATTAAACACCAGTGTGATTCAACCAAGATTCAACCTTACTTGGGATATTACAGGAGACAAAACAAACATCTTCAAAATTGGTGGTGGTTTATTTGCTTCGCCTATTTCAACGCAAGCAATCACTCAAACATTCTATAATGATGGAGTATCAACCAAACGTGTTGACTATACAAACAATGCTGATATTATGGCAAATGTTGGTTCTGGTAATTTTGCTGACCCAAAAACTTGGTTATCAGCAAGAATCAACCCTACTGGTGAAAAAGTACCAAGCAATGCTGCGAACATCATTATGCTTGACCCGAATTTCAAAATGCCAAGCACTTTAAGATTTAACTCAAGCTATACGCATTTCTTCGGAGACCGTTTTAAAGCAACTGTTACAGGTTTTTATAACGTCGGATTTAATGATACTTATTGGGTAAATGCTAACAGAAAAGTAACAGGAACAAACCCTGTGGATGGTAGAGAAGTAATGGGTGTGGCAAATACTAACTTTGCTGACGTAATTGTTCATACCAATGCTGACTGGAATTCAAGTTATGCCGCTCTTCAATTAGACCTTTCGGCTAAGTTGGGTAAAGATGGTTTAATCAACTTTACTTATACAACTGCAAGAGGTTCAGGCGTAACAACGTATTCTTCAGGTGGTACATTTGACGATGCTGAGTTTGTTGGAGCAAATTATTATGATAGATTTAAAGGTTCTTTCAATAATTCATACCAAAATGGTGTGGGCGACAAAATTGTATTAATCGTGGCTTCTCCTCAAGTAAAAGGATTTAGTTTAGGATTAAACTTTACGGCAGCTCAACAAAAAAGATTTAACATCGTAACAACTGGAAACCCTAACAATGCCAATGATAGAGACTTAGCGTATATTCCGACATTAACACAAGAATATATGACTCCATTGGCTAACGTAGCACAAGAAGTTAGAGATGTAATTATGCAAAGTCAAGGTCAAATTTCAGGAGTTTATCAAGGAGTTTATCCTTGGATGTACCAAACAAGTGCAAGTTTGTCAAAAAAGGTAATGATTGGTAAATATGGTGTAACTGTAAGAGCAGATATGTTCAACCTTTTGAATATGTTTAGTTATACATCTGGATATTACCAAAATATCAATTCATCAGGTGATGATTTTTCAGCAGGACGCTTTATCAATTTATTCAATTGGAACTCTGCTGCTTCAAAATATACAGTTGACCCAACTCAAGGTGGATACATTCGTGGGGGTTCTCCATACAGTATCCAATTAGGTTTGAAAGTTGATTTCTAAAAATCTGTTAAGTAGAAAATGAAACCCTAATGCGATGTAATAACATCACCGACTTAATCCATCGGTTGATTGGTTTGGATTCGCATTCTTTAAACCAATCACATTAGGTGTTTATTTTTCATTGCTCATTCACGTGTACAACTTGCTATATTTATAACATTTCGGGTGGTAGAATTATCATCCGAAATTTTGAGTTAATAGGCTTTCAACATTTTCAATTATACTAATTAAAAAAAGAAATTGTGTTTTGAGTTTCAACAACTAAAACCTAACCACTACCAAAAACAGATAAACGAACCGACATCAAAAATATGACTTACGAAAACTTACAAACAAAATTTAAAAATCTCATTGACAATAGTCCAATGAGTACCTTTCAAATAATTATTGTGGCTATTTGCTTCATTCTTAATATGAATGATGGCATAGATGTTTTGGTTGTATCATTTTCAGGTTCTGATATTTCAAAAGAATGGACACTTTCAAAAACCGAGTTAGGCTATACTTTTAGTGCAGGATTGGTCGGAATGACGCTCGGAGCTTTCTTTTTGGCTCCTTTAGGTGATAAATTGGGACGCAGAAAAGTATTCATCATGGCACTTTGTTTGATAACCACTGGAATGCTCTTGGTGTATTTATGCAATAGTTATTCTCAATTTCTGATATTAAGATTAATTACAGGTTTGGGAATTGGCGGTATTTTACCAACTATGGCAGCGACGGCTTCGGAGTTTTCAAATAATAAAAATCGAGATTTTAATGTAGGTTTGGTACAAGCTGGCTGGCCTGTTGGAGCAATTTTTACGGGTTTTTTCTGTGCTTATGCCATTCCAGAATTTGGTTGGCGTTTTGCCTTTCTTTTTGCAGGTTGTATTTCATTTTTAATGCTTATTGGCGTACTAATTTACATGACAGATTCATTAGAATTTTTGTGTAAGAAACAACCTGCAAATGCCCAAGAAAATATTAATATCTTATTGGATAAAATGGGACACGAAAGTATTGCTGAACTACCACAAAAACCTTACGAAGCCACCAGTAAGCCCATTTCTGCTTTATTTTCGCCAACCTATTTCAACTCTACTTTAAAACTTTGGGGAGCTGTTTTCTTTGGGTTTTTAACACTTTATACTTTAATGAGCTGGGTACCAAATATCGCCAAAGATGCTGGCTTACCTTTTGAAATGGCAACTTATGTAGGTGTTGCTTTAAATGCAGGGGCTGCCATCGGAACGGCAGTTTTGGGATTAGTAGCAGGCAAATTTGGCTTAAAGAAAACCGTATTAGGGTTCATGCTTTGTGCCTTTACCATTATGTTAATTTACGGTAATATCACCTTAACGACATCCCTAATTTTTGTATTAATTTTCTTTATTGGAATTTTTGTTCAAGGCGGTTTCAACGGAATGTACCCAACCATGTCAAGAGTTTATGATACCGAAATCAGAACCACAGGTGTTGGGTTTTCGGTGGGTGTTGGACGTTTTGGAGCAATATTAGGTCCAACATTATTTGGTATTTTATCCGACTCAGGCATTAGTACGGCTACTTTATTTAGCCTTTTTTCAATTCCATTATTGATTACAGGTTTATGCGTAAGTAACTTAAAATCTAAAAATGTCAGTTAATAATTTCAATTAAAGACGTATCATTTTATAGATTGAACTTTTTTAATACATTGTTTAATAAGTTTCGGAACTATTTGTTACAGCTAATATTAGACCACACATTTTACTGATTTAACGGATAAATTCACAAAAATCAGTAAAAATCTGATTCATCTGTGGTCTAATTTTAAAGATTTAATACGTGTTTTACGGAAGTCGTCGTTCAAAACGACAACTTCCGTTGAAACTCAAAACACATCAAATATTTAAAAAATCAGTATTTAATCAAACTCATCAAACAGTATAACAAATTGATAATAAGCACACTACCAATTCCACAATCATTCCATCATCAATTCAAATTAAGACCAAGCATCAGCCCAAACCAAGGCTTATTTTGATAAATCCACAAATCCTGATTTGTATCCAAAAGATTATCAAAACCAATACTTAGTCCAATCGTCAATTTATTTACTGCAATAATCCCTGCAAGTCCTTTTTGCAAAATGATACCATCATATTCCGTACTAATGGAATTATTGGTGGTAGTGGGTGTCATTACTGTATTGCCAAGCCCTACAAAGACTCCCCCACTAAATCCAAAGTGATTGACTTTTCTTTTATAATTATTCAATGGATTTTGCTGATAACTGATTTGATAAACGTCCGTTCTGTGACCAATATAAAGATTGCCGTTGAAGGCAGTATTAAGTTGAGCAGGAATAATCTGTTTTACTTGTGGACGAATTTTGAGTAAGGTTGTCAAAATGTCAATATCAAGAGATGATTTGATAAATCGTTGTTTTATTGGGGAGAAAATACGAATCTGCTCAGGTAAATTTGTTGATATTTTCGAGGCAAGATTGGTAATTTTTATGCTATCGGCATTATTTTCAACGTAACAATTAAACTTTTTGTTATCAACTTTAAGTCGATAAACACCTTCTACCAAATCATATTTAGCGTTATTTTGTAATGTTGCACAACTCGACATAATAACCGCAAATTTTGACATAATGACCCATTTTTTTAGTCTCATTTTATAGTATTTTTTTGCGTTTAAACCAGTAAAATATAATAACAGCAATGATTACCATTACGCCCATGGTAAAAAAATAGCCCAAATGCCACCTCAATTCAGGCATATTCTCGAAATTCATTCCATAAATTCCCGCAATAAAAGTTAAGGGCAAGAAAAACGCTGAAAATATGGTCAGCAATTTCATCACATCATTGCTTTTCTGTGCATTTACCGACAAATAGGTGTTCAATAGGTTATTTGAATTTTCCAAAACTTCTTCATAACTCAAGGTCAGGCTCAACAATTTATCTTTAATATCTTGTAAAGCCGTTTTGGTTTGTTCCGCAACATCAATTTGGTTGACAACATTTTGTGTTATCTGTAAAAGTTTTTTTATAATTCGGGTTTGCGTTTTTTGAAAGTATAAATCCTCTAAAGAAATGACAGAATAATCTTTTAGGAAAATGGTTTTTTCAATCTCATCATTTTTATCACTCAAAAGCTTGAGAGGAGCATTATAAGTCTCCATCATTTTATGCAAGATATAAAGTAGGAATTCTTCTGAACTTGAAAAATTTTTAGAAATATTTTCTAAAAACTCAAAATTGGCTCTGTGGATAGTAATTACTTTTTTATCGCTATAAAAAAAGGCAACCTTATTAGAAAGGTCTGTAACATTGGTAACACGCTCATCAATATTTGCCGTATATGCTCTTAAAATCAGAAAACTATAATTATCCTGCGTTTCAAATTTAGGTAAGTGACCTGTTTCTAAACTATCCTTTATTTGAAAAAAATCTAAGTTAAATTCTTTTGCAATTTTATCAAGATTACTGCGGTCAGGTTGACAAATATCAATCCAGATGAAACGCTCAAACTTTAATTCTTTGACCCTTGTCTCCATTTACTTTAGTGATTTTATGTATTTACAACAAAAATATTAAAATTTGTTGGTACTTATCGTGTGTTTAAATTATAGGTTTAAATTGTTCCAAAACTTGGAAGTTCTTTAGTTCTACTTTGGCAACTCCGTATAAACAGGTTCATGATAAACTTCAAATTTGCTTCATTATTTATATGTTAAGGTTCATCAAAAACCTTAAAGGTTTAATAAACTTTAGGAAATCGTTACTTAAAATTTGTGAAGTTGTTTTGTAACAGTTTTAAAATGTTTACTTAAACTCACAATGAAAAAACTGTTATTCCCAATTTTTATTGTTGCTACACTGGCTTCATGTAGTGATAATGCTTCAACAGAAGTAACTGAAAACGCTAAAATTATTTTAAAGAAACAATCTGTAAATGAGTCACTTATCAAGTCTCTTTCAGGTTTTGAATCTCTTGAAATCTATCCTTTAATCTCTTCAGAGGATAAATTAGAAGGTTCGCCAAACTTTGTTTTTGGTCCTCAGCCAGACGGTGCTGGTATTTTCAAGAATCCATCGGGTAGCGGTTATATCATGCTCAATAACCACGAAATTGCCTTCTCTGTATCTCGTGTTTTTTTAGATGAAACCTTCAAGCCAATCAAAGGAGAATACATTGTTGATGCTGCTGGTGGAAATATGCGTTTGTGTTCTGCTACTTTAGCAACACCCGCAGAACATGGTTTTGGTCCATTATTTTTAACAGCAGGCGAAACAAGTGGAGAATCAATGATTCACGGTATCGACCCAAATGGTTCGGTAAATGACAAGTCTCGTAAAGACCGAGTTTTACCTGCTTTAGGTAAGGCTTCAATGGAAAACGCCGTGCCACTTCCTAAAGATGCTTTCCAAAATAAAACCATCATTATTATTGGTGAAGACGGCGGAGATGGACAATTGATTGCTTATGTTACCGACAAAGTTGGCGATTTGACGAATGGTAAATATTATGTTTTGAGAAGAACAAATCAAAATACCATTGAAACAGACATGAAGAAAGGTAGTAAGTACGATGTTGAATTTGTGGAAATTGCAGGTGTTTCAGCTTTAACGGGTGCTCAAATTGCCGCTAAAACGAAGGAGGTTAAAGCGATTTCATTTGCTCGTGTTGAAGATGTTGACTACGGTAAAGGAAGTGCCGCTGCTGGACGTGAAGTATATTTTGTAGCTACTGGCGTTAGTCAGGCTGACAAAGTTACGCCTGTTGATGGCTATACAATGTGGGGACGTTTGTATCACTTAACGATGGACGCAACCAATCCATTGAAAGGTAGTTTGGAAGTATTAATTGACGGTGGCGAAAATCCTGGAAATTCATTAGTGAATCCAGATAACGTATGTGTGACTCAAAATTTTGTGTATGTTCAGGAAGATGGAGATTCATTTTACAAAGAAACAAAACACGATGGACGTATTTGGCAGTATAATTTAAGTTCAAAAACGAACACGCCAATGTTAGAAATGAACCACCAACGTACCAACACAGTATTTAATACAAAATATAATCCTTCAAATGATGCTCGTTTGAGTTCATGGGAATTTGGTGCGATGTACGATATTTCTGATATTATTGGCAAACCAAATACTTTTATTGTTAACGTTCACCCACATACGTGGAAGGATGCAAAATTTGCTAATGCTGATGGAAGTGGCTTAATCACAAACAACGAAGGCGGTCAAGTTTTGGTTGTTCGTGGTATTGCAAAATAGTAATATTCTAAGTCAAAAAGCCTTCATACTTTGAGTATGGAGGCTTTTTTATTAAAATTCAACCCACCAAAATACGCTGTTTAATAAGTTATTTCAACTTCCCGAAAGTTCTCCAATCAAACATTTTAGGATGAAAATTATTCAGAAAACTTATTAAACAGTGTACCAAATAGGATAATTCATCGTAAAATACATTCCTTAAAATCATTCAAAATGAAAACATTATTGAGTTCGTTTATCTTCATCATTCTTATTATAGGAACTCATAGCTGTCAATTCAGTAAGAAACAAATTGCCACCGACAAGAGTAAAGCGATGTTTTTACAAGATTTGGATTCTCTCCAAAAATTGGTAGATACTTCCCTTTTGCCATTGGCTACACATTCACAATCAGAAGATTCACTTCAAAAAACATTTATCGAAGCAAGACAACTTTATAAAAAAATCGAACATTTTTCAGAGTATTTTCTGCCTGCTTCCAGCAAATTAATCAATGGAACACCCATTGCTGAAATTGAATTGACCGACAATGTTGTTAATGAACCATCTGGTTTTCAGGTAATTGAGCCACTTATTTATCCATTTGACACTGCCAAAAGAACAGATTTGGTTAGAGAAATCAAAAAACTAAAAAGGAGTTTAAATGCTGCTAAAAACTTTTTTGAGGTAATGCCCCTTACCGATGCTCATATTTTTGATGCTATCCGTTTACAAACTTTTCGTATCATTTCATTGGGAATTACGGGTTTTGACACTCCTTTAGCAAACTCATCGCTCACAGAATGTGCCATTTCTCTACAATCTATCCAACGATATTTAGATTTATATGATGATGATTCTGCCGATTTTATAAACATAAAAAAACAAAGTCAAAATGCTCAAATTTTCTTAGAAAAGAACGCTAATTTTGACACTTTTGATAGAATTTCTTTTATTTCAAATTTCATTAATCCGCTGAGCAGTAGTATTTTAGAGTTTCAGAAGAAACAAAAAATACACTCATTCAAAGAAGTTCGTTTACTTAGCCCCGATGCTAAAACATTGTTTGCAGAAGGTGTGTTCAATCCTAATTTTTTTACTCCAAATACAGATTCATACGTCAATCATGAGCGTGTACGTTTGGGTAAAAAACTTTTTTTTGACCCTGTACTTTCTCATGGAAATGTTCGCTCGTGTGCTTCGTGCCATCAACCTGAAAATGGTTTTACCGACGGACTCGTAAAGCCTTTTACCTTAAATAACAAAAAATTATTACCCCGAAATACACCAACGCTCTTAAATGTAGCCCTTCAAGGAAAGCAATTTTATGATTTACGAACAGATAATCTTGAAAATCAGAGTCAAGATGTAATTGAAAATAAAGATGAAATGCACGGCTCTTTGAAAGAAATTAGCCAAAAATTATCAGCCGATAAAAAATATATAGAACTATTCAAAAAGGCATTTCCAGAACAAAAAGGAAGTATTCAAGAACGTCAGATTGCGAATGCTTTGGCAAGTTTTGAACGCTCGTTAATCTCTTTAAATTCTCGTTTTGACCTCTACTTACGAGGCGACAAATCTATGTTAAATGCCTCAGAAATGCGTGGGTTTAATCTTTTTGCAGGAAAAGCAAAGTGCGGTATTTGTCATTTTACACCCTTATTTAACGGAACAGTTCCCCCAAATTTCACCAACACTGAGTCTGAAGTTATCGGTGTTCCTGCTACTCCACAAAATAAATCTATTGATAAAGATTTGGGGCGTTATGCTCGTTATCAATTTGATATTTGGAAGTATTCATTCAAAACTCCCACTTTGAGAAATATAGAAAAAACGAGTCCGTATATGCACAACGGCGTTTATAAAACACTCGAAGAAGTTGTTGAATTTTATAATCAAGGAGGTGGAAAAGGTTTAGGATTTGATTTACCGAATCAAACTTTACCCGAAACAAAATTAAATCTTACAGAAAGTGAGCAAAAAGATTTAGTAGCGTTTTTGAAATCGCTAACAGATTTGAAGATGGGGAAAATAAATTCACTTTAGCATTTACTTCAATAGTAACGCCCCTACGGATAAAATAACGGAACTATCTACAAAATTTAATTTGACGTAAAATAAAACGGAACTATATTACTTATTAATGCAAAACCGCTGACAGGGTGAAAAACCGCCGTCAGGGTCTTGTTTTATATCTCAAAACTTATTGGATTTACTTCCATGAATATGCTACAATTCACAAGTTTCGTAATCTTTTCTAAAATATCGTACCAAAATATACCCAAAAGTGAGTAGCCCAAGGATTCCGATAATGATTAAATCTATGGTAGCGTTGTAAAATATAGCGAGTGAAATTTGCATTAAAAATAATACGATTCCGAGTAATGTCTTTTTCATTTGTTACATGATTTTGGTTAAAAATTCTGATAGTAAACCTGCTCCAATACCAAAAATAAAGGTAATCGCAATGATGATTAAGGGAACTTTTACCCCACCCAATTTCTCTTTTGTCAATACCAACGTGAACAATCCAAATGATGGTGCCGTGAAAACCATCGCTGCTATTGCACCGTTTGAAAAACCTAAATTCAATAAAATCGTTCCTAATAAAATCTCAAATAATACAGGAATTGATAACAATGTACCTATAAATGAGATAATTACGACGATTAGAATTTGATTATATTCGGTGATATGATGCAATACTTCATTTGGAAAAATAACCCTAAAAATGGCGGTCAGTAATGTTCCTAACATCATTAAGGGAATCAATTTGTAAGCGATATTTCCAACCGCAATTAACCAATCTTCAAGGGCTTTGATAATGGTTTGGGCGAATGATTTTTCGGGAAAATAACAAGAAATCAAGTTGAATACTTTACTTTTTGCTTGAACTGTTTCGTCTTGCTTTACCCATTTTGAAACAAAAGGAACAACCACTAAAATCATCAAAGCACTAAATACAACCCTCGAAATAACAACGGCAGGATGAAACAAGCCGAACATCGTTACAATTCCAATCATATTGAGCAATGCACCGCCCAAAATAACGCCCAAAGTTGCTTCTGCACTTCCGCCTTGTGAGGTTAAACCAACTCCCGTAACGGCTGAACAATTGGCACACATATTTAAGGGCATTCCAAAAATACTGCCTAATGCTGCCCCTTTGATACCTTTCATGGCTAATAGTTCTTCTAACTTTTTCCAAGACAATAATAAGGATAAAGCCGCACCTCCAATAATCATGGCAAAAGTCATTCCTGTGGCGTTAGCTTCCCAAAAATTGGCACAACTCTTGGCTACTTTTATGACAAAATTGGTATCATGTTCAATGTCAAAGCGTTCGTGAAAATTGAGTTCGCCATGTTTGTGTGGAAGTTTACAAAGTCCTTCCGAGCATTCTACCTTTCGCTCTTCTGCTTTGAAGCGACTTCCTGCCAAAAACAACACCAAAACGCTAATGAGCATGGTGAGTTTTATGATATTTTCTTTATTCATTGTTTGCGGTTATAAATTAGTTTCCTACCATCAATTTATTCGTTGAAATTTCACCGCTTGGGATAGGCCAAATATAATTGTTACTCGTTAATAAAACCAAAGGAGCTGTTCCGATTGAACCCGTTTTGGCTGGCAAGGTCTGCAATTTTCTTTGTAAATCAAAAAGTCTGAAACCTTCCCCTAACAATTCTATCCTTCTTTCTGTCAAAATCGTGCCAATCAAAGCATCTTTTGAGCTTATATCAGCCTCTGGGAAAACATAACTTGGATTTGAACGATTTCTTACTGCCTTCAATAAAGCAGTTGCCGTTGTCAAATCATTATTATTGGCTGCTGCTTCGGCATAATTTAGCAATATTTCGGCATAACGAATTACAGGCACATAGTCACGGAAAGGAGCTGTTGTAATGGCAAATTTGCGTAATACCTTTTGTTTTGCTGAATTGGTAGAAATCAAACTTGCCCGAGCATCAGCACTTGAATTGAAGGCTGGATTACTTGAAATGCCCGCTGTGGCAAGAAAAATAATGGGTTGACTCAAATAATTAAATGCCAAAGCACTTTGCGAAGGGGGCGTTTCGGTGGTTGTATTGGCAAAAGGAATAGAGAAAATTGCTTCTGAACCAGTATAACTTCCTCCAAAAATAGTGGTAAAATTTGATTCCAATTTATGTGTCAAAGAACCCGCCGAATATTGATAAGGAGCAGTAGCAGAAACCAATTTTTGAGACTCTTTTACCACATTTTGATAATCTCCTTGAATCAAATAAACCCTTGTTTTTAAGGCAATCGCAGTGCTTTTCTTGGCTCTCGAAGTATTCAATAATGCCGTTGAATAAGCAGTAGGTAAACCTGTTTCGGCTTCGTTCAAATCCTTTAAAATTTGTGTATATATTTCGCCAACGCTACTACGAGCCAAATCATTAAAACCTGAAGAAGTAATGGGCGTAAGTCGAAGGGGTAAACCTAAGCCATTTTTATCCAAATTATAAGGTTTTGAATAGGTTTGAATCAAGCTTAGGTAACTCAACGCACGCACAAATTTGGCTTCGGCAGTATAAAGTTTTGCCACTGAATCACTCACGACGGTTGTGCCGTTGAGTTTGCTAATCAAGACATTAGAAGCATTGATGGCTGTATAACCTGCTCCCCAAACGTTATTGACAAAATCATTGGTTGAAGCTACGCTTTGTTGCCAAACTGCTGAACCTGTGGCAGCATTTCCATCATTTTGCCCAAATTCATCGGCACGTTGTTCATTAAAAACAATAAAACGACCACCATAAAAACTGGCGTTTTGGAGCTGTCCGTACAGATTATTTACCTGAGCCAATAGTTTAGCAGGTGTACTATACGCCGCATCTTCGGCCACACTGGTTTTGGGTACGGTGTTTAAAAAATCGCTATTGCAAGCGGTTAATGTTGTTATTGCGAGTATGAATATTATTGTTTTTTTCATGTACAAATTTTAATTTATTTGTGGTAATTCATTTTCTAAAAAATCGAATAAATTATATACTTTTAGCCCTTCCGCCTTGAGATAACTATCTCCGTTTGGAATAATAATAAATTGTTTATCTGGATTTAAGTCCTTTACACTCTCAAAAAAACCCTTTGAAACAGTTGGACTGTTTGATAATTTTATTTCTATCAATATTTTTTTACCTGTTGGACTAATCATTACCAAATCTACTTCTGCCCCCACTTGTGTACGATAGAAAAACAATTGCCAATCATACCCAATATTTCTTTTTATTTGCTCAATTACGTAACCTTCCCAAGAAGCACCTACTATTGGATTTTGCTGTAATTGTTCATAACTAATCACCCGTGCTAATTGATGTAATATGCCTGAATCTCGAAAATATATTTTAGGAGATTTCACCAATCTTTTTGTGATATTTATATGATAAGGTTGTAAACGTTGAATAATAAAACTTCCTTCCAATAAATCTA
Organism: Arcicella sp. LKC2W; assembly: GCF_034931005.1. Lineage (NCBI taxonomy): Bacteria > Pseudomonadati > Bacteroidota > Cytophagia > Cytophagales > Flectobacillaceae > Arcicella > Arcicella sp. LKC2W. The sequence goes on along the minus strand of NZ_JAYGIN010000022.1, from coordinate 28,000 downwards.
AGTATCTATTGATTGTCGGAGAACTCACGCCTAATGACCTACTTAAGTCATTCATATTAAGCAAATTACCGTTCAAATGACTTAACATTTCTAATAATTTTCGAGTTATCTCTGCACTCACTCCATAGCCTAATGCTTGTAAATCTCGTTCTACGAAAGTTTGGATAAAACTTCCGAGCCAACGGAAACTTTGCGACTCTTTTGGGGCATTCAAGGCATCAGGAAAACCTCCTTTTAACCAATGGTTTTGCATTGAAATTTGTGGAAATACCTCTATTAATGACAAAGGAGCAAGTTCGGTATAAGCTATCCTTCCTGCCAATGTTTCTGATGCTCCCTTAATCAAGTCTGGAGAAGCTGAACCTAACAATATGAACCGAGCAGGACGGCGGTCTTGGTCAACTAATGCTCGAATCAATGCAAAAATTCTTGGCATTCTTTGTACTTCGTCTATGATTATACATTTATCAGAATGACTGTTTAAAAATGTCTCAGCGTCATCTAAACGCCTTAAATCAGTATCTAATTCTAAGTCAAGATAAAGAGTTGATTTATCAATTTGTTTTTGCAACCATTTTGCTAAAGTTGTTTTGCCAACCTGTCTTGGACCAATAATTCCAACCACTGGAAAAAATGACAAATCATCAAGTAATTGCGAAGTAACCGTTCTTTTAAACATTGAAATTGTAAAGTTGTATTTTATTTTTTCAATGTAAATATATCATCTATTCCCCTAAAATCCAACATTCAAGCCAAACGTAAATACCTGAGCATTAGGGGGTACGTTTTGGTCTTTGCCCGAATTAATGGAATTACCATTGATAGAAACCTCTGGATCTGAACCTCTGTATTTTGTTAGCGTAAAAAGATTGCCTGCTTGGATATATACATGAGCCGATGAAATTTTATCTTTCAACAAGGTATTCTTTACTGGAATGTGATAGCCCAATGAAATATTTTTCAATTTTAAATACGAACCATCTTCTACTTTCGAGGTACTGGTGAAAGAGAAACCTGCCGAAACGTTGTCTCCGTAATATAATTTCTGAATTTCCGTAATTTGCCCTGGAGTCGTCCAGCGGTCTTTGATAAAGGTTGCGTTGTTAAAATAACGTTGGTCTGAATTGGTCGCTCTTGTTCCGTTATACAATTTATTACCCCCAACAAAGGTTAAATTGATGTTCAAATCGAAGTTTTTGTAACTGAATGAATTATTAAATCCTCCAAAAATCGTTGGCAACGAAGGTCCTTGTATCACGCCATCTTTGTAGTTATCAATGGCAGGAGCTGCTCCACCTTCTACATACGTCCATTTCGGAGAACCTACATGGTTATATTGCACTTCTTTTCCTTCGCTATTGATAAAAACCATAAGCCCATTCGCTGGATTTACGCCCTTGCAAGGCACAGCAAAAATTGACCCTATCGAATAGCCTACTCTCGTCATGTTTTGTACACCAAAAACACTGGGTACAAATACATCACTTACCAAAGAAGTTACTTCGTTTTTGAGCGTCGAAATGTTCAAGCCCATGTTCCATTTAAAATCTCCATAATTGGTAACAATGCCGTTAATGCCCAATTCGATACCCTGATTGTATAAACTCCCGACATTGGCATTGATATAATTGTTTGGAATCCCTGCCGAAAGCGATTGTGGAGCTTTCAAAATTAAGCCATCTACTACGTTTCGATAATAATCAAATTCAACGGTTAGACGGTCATTGAACATTGAAAAATTAAGCCCAAGGTCTAATTTTTTACTGGTTTCCCATTTCAAATTAGGGTTAGCCGTTTGCGAATAAGCTAAAGTAGGTACACCACCGTAAGTAGTAGAATTATACGTTCCGATGGCTGGATAATCGCCAATTTCGCTATTACCCACAACCCCGTAACTACCTCTAATTTTTAGATTTTGAACAAAATTTCCAAGGGGTGAATTTTTATAAAAACCTTCTTCTGAGATATTCCAAGCCACAGAAGCACCGCCAAAATCGCCAAATTTATTCCCTGTTGCCAAAGCGGAAAGTCCATCTCTACGAAAATTCACACTTAAAAAATATTTCTTCTTAAAATCATAACTCACGTTTGAAAAATATGACAACAAAGCATTCTCCGAATAGAAATTTCCCGCAGGAGCAATGTTACTAAATCCACCTTGATAATTAGTATAAGAAGGGTCAGTAACATTGGTTTGAGACGCTCCCCAACCATCGGTAATAGTGTTAATTCGCTCGTTTCCAGCTAATAAACTAAGATGATGTTGCTCGCCAAAAGTAGTTGTATATGTTAATGTATTTACCCAATCCGTTCTTAAAAACTTGGTAAAAGTATTGGTTGCCACGCCATTAGAGGCCGCTCCCCCACCGTGTACTGGATTAAGAAATGATTTGTTGGTTACTTGTAAATTATTGAGTCCGAAACTGGTTCTGAATAAGAGGTTTTTCAGCAGACTAATTTCTCCGAAAATATTACCAATTAAGGTATTATTTTCAGAAGAACTCAAATCAAGACTCTGAACCATTGCTAAATTATAGGCATTAATTGTTCCGACTGTCGCAGGAATATTTGCCCCATAACCTACGCTATTGCCATTTTGAATACTATATGAACCGTCGGTATTATAAACAGGAACGTTGGGCGGTAACACATAGGTCATCCTTGCCAAAGGTTCATTGGTAATATAATTGGTGTTGTAGGCAGACGAAGACATTGAATTACTGGCAACTGCTCCTGTGTTAGGTCCGATATTTTTGCCATTGCTATATGTAACGTTTGCCCCAACTTTTACTGCTTTATTCAATTGGTGACTAATATTCAGACGGGTCAAATAGCGTTCAAAAGTATTATTTTTGATAAAACTATTTTGATTGGTATAACCCGTTGAAAAATAATAACTGGTCGCCTCATTTGCTCCCGAAAGACTAATGTTATGATTATGCGATAAACCTGTACGGAAAGCCACATCATACCAATTGGTATTTACGGTGCTTCCATCTGCATTTTTTGACAAGAAAAAGCCATCCGTTTTGCCTGCATTTCGCAAGGCTTCATTTTTGATGGCTACATATTCTTCTGCATTGAGCAATTCGGGTAAATTATAAGGCGTACTCATGCTAAACCACGTATCATAACTAATTTTGGGTTTGCCAATTCTTCCTTTTTTAGTGGTAATCACCATCACCCCATTGGCAGCTCTTGAACCATAAATTGCCGCCGCCGAAGCATCTTTCAGCACATCAATGGATTGAATATCATTGGGGTTAATGTCTGCCAAAGGATTATTGCCAATTAGTCCACCGATAGAACCCACAAAAACAGTCACGCCATCAATCACCACCAACGGAAATAAACCCGAAGTAATGGTATTGATGCCCCTCACACGCATAACAGGCGTACTATTGAGAATGCTCGAAGGCTGAATCATGTCGATACCCGTTGCTTGTCCACCCAATAGTTGGTCGAAACTGGTAGCAGGACGATTCTGTAATTGTTTGGGCGAAATCGTAGAAACGGCTCCCGAAAATTCCGTTTTTTTCTGAATCATGTAACCACTCGAAACCATCACTTCATCGAGTTGATACGTGGATTCTTGTAAACTAATGCTAATAAAATCAGCGGATTTGAGGAGTATTTCTTGCGAAGAATAGCCGACTGAACTAACCTGTAGTTTCAGCGGCAATTGAGCCGAAGTTTTGAGCGAAAAATGCCCTTGCTTATTAGAAAGCGTTGCATTTTTTGTACCTTTTACAACAATAGAAACGCCTTCAAGAGCTGTGCCAGAAGCTACGTCAATAATTTGCCCTTTTAAAGTAAGGTCTTGGGCCGAAGCAGCGTAAGTAATAAATAAACAGAGGAATGATAAAGTAGTTATTTTCAGTTGATTAAAAAGACTAAATACCAAGCGATGGGTAATTGTTTTTTTCATTAGGATAATTTTACATTTTAAAAATCTTCTGCAAAATAAATGCCTAAAAAATGGAAATATTCGTATTTATGGAAATATTTTCAATATTTCCATAAATTTGGAATAATTAATATAAACATAAAGTATAAAAAGGTGTTTTAGTGATAACAAATGATTAAATCAATAGTTCTAATTCGTCTTTAGTAATCTTGAAAAAAGCCGTAGGTTTGACCCATCTTGTAGCCCCGAAATTCATTTCGGGGTGAAAATGACAAAAAAATCTTGAGTTCCGTAGGTACGATTTATATAAACAACCCTTTAAATTTCATGTTCCTACGAAACTTTGATTCAATTTCCGTTATTTACTACAAAATTTCCTGAGCTTACGGCTCTTTTTAGGGTAAGTTTTAAAGTGAACCTGTTTAATAAGTTTTCTGAATAATTTTCACCCTAAAATGTTTGATTGGGGGACTTCCCGAAAGTTTTTTCCACTTTCGGGAAGTTGAAATAACTTATTAAACAGCGTATTCAGTGTCAAAGTAGAATTAAGTATTTGTCGGGATTTATCCAGATATTCCGACTTCTCTATAAAAATTTACCCAACCCATTCCGATAAAAAGTAAAATAAAGAAGACAAGTGGCAAAAAGATTCGTAAGGGATTTACTTGGTGGATATCTGTAAATATTGCAACCTTAAATTTATTCCAATTTTCAGACTGAACAGAGACATGATTAAATATTTTAGGATAAAAATACAGTCTCAATTTTTCATGAAATTTTGAAGTTTCCTCCAAAAAATACAAGTGATTTTCTAAACCCGATTTTGCCAATTCATTAAATTGAATTTGTAAATGAAGCGTCGGAATAAACAAGGCTATATCTGCACTTACCCTGTTCCGCAATTTTAATTTTTCATTCAAGTCATTTACTTGCTTTGCAGACTCATCGTCGCCCATTTGTTGCATGGCGTAATACCAAAGCCAACTAAATTCAGCATCTGGAAAAGCAAATTTTCTGTATTGAGGATAATGACCGTAAAATTTATTAATTGTGGTTTTTTTATCAACGTCCCATTTTTCATGGTAACTTTTCCTTTGTTTAAGTGTCGTTTCAAAAGATTCTGGTGTTGGATATTTATTGACCAAATAATTATTAATTATTGCAGGTAAAATGATAATCAGCAATAACCACAACGATAACAAAAGTATGGCATTATAATTTGAGTTTTTGTGCAAAGACACGACCCAAAAACAGACTCCAAACCAAAAAATAACATAAAGTAATGAAGTTATGAAATAGGTGAAAAATATCGTATTGAGCGGTATTTGTAAGAAAAAAACCGCCAGCAAAAGGCTTATAATTAGAATCAATACAATGACAAAAAAGCGAACATAAAATACTGAACAGACATACAAGAAATAGTTTTGACATTGAACAAAGACTATTTTCCAAGTACCGCTTTCTTTTTCTTCAGAAATGATATTATAAGTAAAAGCGATGATTATGAGGGGAAATAAAAAAATCAGAACAAAGCTATAATCAATATTTCCAAGCAATAAATTGATAGGATTATTGAGGTCGGAGTCGTATTTCTGAGCTTCCAATCCTCTTATGGTTATGCTTTGAATTGAGGGGTTTATATCTCGTTGACCAATAGATAAAGCACTGATTGGCAGAGTGTTATTGATTAACGAAAACTTTGCGTAATAAAGTAAAAGCCCCATTTCATCGTGATGAAACTTGACATTTTGGTTAAGATGTTGTTTTTGATAAGTTGCCGTTGCTAAAATACTTTGATGTTGTTTATCCAGAAATTGTCTTCCAACGAAAATACTAACAATCCCTGCAAAAAGTAGGAATAATACCCCGATTTTTACGCTATTTGAGCGTAAAAAGTTTTTGAACATTAAGGTTATCATATTGCTTTTAAGGTTTTAGATAGGACGTTGATAAAGTATTTTAAGACAAAAATCCAAAAGAGAAATGCTGCTATCGAAACAAATTCGTTCTTGAAAACTTGAGTGATGTTTAAAGGTTTATATTCAAATTCATGTAAATGTTCCCAATGTTTTTTGTTGATAATTTGCTTTTTATCAGCCGAACTTTTTGATTTATTATTGATAAATTTTATTTGTAAATCATTCATCGCCTGAGCCATTTTATACCGATATTGCTCGGCTTGTTCTTGAAAATCTACAAAAGAGCGAAAATCAGTATTTGAAAGTGACATGGATATATTTTTGATAGCCATAAAAGGATTAAAAAACGCCATCACTTTCGACAAACTATTTTGTTGTTCATAAATTGTCATCAATTTTTGTTGATGTTTTTGGTAAATATTAGAACTAATTTGCTCTCCAATTTTCATTTGATACCCTCCATAATTAAATGGCAACTTTTGAACAGAATCTACCTGATAAACAGCTAATAATGAATCTTTTAAGGCTTTAAAATATGGGTCTTGAGGGTTATGACTATCTCCAACTTTTGTAATATCTTTATCAATTTGCATCTCAAATGTTGCTTTGGGAGGTGTCGGAAAGAATGCTTTTCCAATGGTTTGACTTACTCTTGGAAGTACAAGCGTAAGCATCAGCCAAAGCCCAATCAATGAGGTGAGGGCAGTTTTTGAAGTCTTACTTATGGCAGAAATCAGCACTGTTATCACACAAAAAATACTCAAATAAATACTATATAAAATAATGATTAGAAGCAATCTTAGTATTTCATCAAGTGAAATATTTGTGCCTTTCATATTTATCCAGACAATAAAAAAGGTTAATATCAAAGGAATAAAAAGTACCATCGTCCCTCCTATCAGTCCGTAACTTTTACCTAATATTAACTGCTTCCAACTTACGCCCTGACTTAATAATATTTTTAAGGTACTGTTTTCTCTTTCAGATGAAATACTGCCAAAACCGATAAAAAAAATCAGTAAGGGCAATAGCGTTTGTAAAATCATGGCAATGCTTATTTCTCCAAATCTTAACATTCCTGTTGAAAAACCTGCCTCTGAAAAATTGACAGAATTTTGCTTATGAGCTTCTAAATAAATAGAATTACCCAAAAAACTTTCCATTCCAAAATCAAAAATGCTTAATGATGATTTTGGTCGGAAGGCAAAATTTCCATAATGAGCCATTCTATGTGGATGTTTGTCGGGATTATCCAACCAATCTTTTCTCGACTGAGCTTGGTATTTTCTCTTCATTTCATGCTGAGTTTCAAAGTTTTCCCATCCTGAATACATGGCAAAAATGAACAACCCAATGATAAAAAAGGCAAGAATACCAATTGCTTTATTATTCAAAACAGTTTTGATAAAAAGCTGTGCAATAAGTATTTCTGGGCTCATTTTAGTAATATTTGTCTTAAAATTCATCTTCAATTTTAAAATTTATAGGTCAAAGTAAGTGTTGCATTTCGTGGCGAACCTGGAAATAAACGTAGGTAATTTTGAGCTCCCACCCAGTAAATTTCATTTGTTACGTTGTTGATATTGAGTGCCAACTGCACATTACTTTTAGTAGGAGTATAATACAGTGCGATGTCTAATAAAGTGTAAGCTGGTACTTCAAAAGCTCTCGAAAACCAAGGAATTTTACTCCCACTATATTGTAATCCTAAACCAATTCCTAAATCTTTAAAAATTGTATTTGATTCAAAATTGTAACGAGTCCAAAGGTTAGCACTATTTACAGGTACATTTTCCTTTCTCTCTCCTTTTAGTTTTTCGTTAAAATCCTCAACAATTTTGGCATCAATGTAACTGTATGAAGCATTGATTTGCCAATTGGGTAGAATATAACCCGCCAAATCCATCTCCATTCCACGACTTCTGTCAGCCCCTCGTTGTACCAATAAATCAGGTTGAGCTGGGTCATTGGCATTCATCAAGATATTTTTCTGATTAATTTCGTAAATAGAAGCCGTTAGATTTATGCGATTTTTAAATAAACTGGCTTTTATCCCCATTTCTTTTAAATCACTTTCTAATGGTTTAAAGGCTGAAGCCGACTTCTCCGTCCAGAAAAAAGAACCTGTACTCGGCATCAGCGTAACGGTGTTTGATTGGGGTTGATAGCCTTCCAAATACGTTCCATAAATATTTACATTTTTAAGAACAGAATAGGTTAGACCAACTCTGGGCAAAAGTTTTTTATTGGTAAACGAATTTTCATTTGGAGCTTTATAAAAAGTAATATCTTCAAACCATTCATTTCTGAGGCTCAGTAATAGGGTCAATTTATTCCATTGCAAAAAATCTTGAACATAAAAAGCATTGGTAGTTGTTAATGCAGACGGAATAACGGTACGTACATTGGCAGTGTAGTCATTGATGTTTCTAATGGTATAAGATGGATTATTCAAGTCGATATAATTGACATTTGGTTTGGGCAAAATAACGCCATTAATCGTTATTGTCTGATAATTCACCGCATTGGATACGGTAAATGAATTAGCAATTGTTCCATCTTTTAACAAAAATCCTCTACTTGCATTTTGCCCCCCTCCTTTCAGTTTTTGCCAACTTTGCAAATCATATCCTACCAATAATTTATGCAGAATTTTCCCCGTATTTACTTCAAAGTTGAAATAAGCATTCAAATTGTCAATGCTCCAACGTTGTTTGCGTTGTACAAACTGCATTCCAGCCAATGAGGTAATGGATTTTCCAGAAATATCAACCGCAAAAGCATTTGTGGTACGGTGTTCTTGTAAATCTTCCGTCCAAGTCTGCTTCATATAAGACGAATTAAAGGATACCTTTTTGGAAAATTTATGGCTTAATGTTGACGTAAGAATTAATTCTTTTGAATTGAAAAAATCATTTGGAGCGGTCAAATTTAAACTTATCGGCGTACTTTTTAAATTTGTTAATCCAGCCACCGCACCAAAAATTGGTTGTCCCCTATCCAAATTTCCATTGAGATGACTAATAATTAACTCAGCATTAATCGCCGTTTTACTATCTGGGATATACGAGATTGAAGGAGAAATCAAGAAAGAATTATTTTTGACCAAATCTCTAAAACTTCCTGCTTCTTGGTATGCACCATTTAATCTATACAGCAAAGTTTTACTATCATTTACAGGCCCTGTAAAGTCCATTGTTGCTCTTATTGTACTAAAACTCCCAACGCTCATACTAACGAGTTTTTTATTAAAATCCAACGGTTTTTTGGTCACCATATTGATACTTCCGCCTGGGTCAACCGATGAAAATGTGGCACTCGCTGGACCTTTTATAACTTCTATACGCTCAATATTTGAAGTAAGTGGTTGCAAAAAATAATATTGTCTGGTACGTAATCCATTAATAATTTGCCCTTCTTCATTTTGACTTATTCCTCTAATATTATACTGATTATAAAAACTTGAAGGAATAACACCGCTGGCAATTTTCACGGCATCAGCTAAATGAAACGCCTGTCTATCCGCCATTAATTCTTTGGTAACAGTGGCTATTGCTTGTGGAATATCTTTATTTAAAGCTGCTATTTTGGTTGCAGAAAAGGAATATTCACTATTATAATCTTTAGCAGCACGACCAACCACTTCAACTGTTTGTAATTCAGACACTTGTGGCGTTAATTCAATATTCAAAAAAATATTTTTTGAATTAATTTGATAGGTTTTATAGCCAATAAGTGAGAATTCTAAAACACCCGAACCTTCCATTTTAAACCTTCCTTCAGCATCAGAAATTGTTCCATTATTTGTTCCGATAAGTTTAATAGATGCTCCGACGATGGGAATATTTGTGGTAGCATCGGTAATTTTTCCACTAATATTTTGGGCTTGAGAAATGAAAGAACTAAATAAAATAAAAAATGTAAATAACTGTTTCATCATTGATTGGGTTAAGAGTTAAAGTTAGACCGTTTGTAAGTATAATGTTTCTAATTCATTGGCAGACAACTCTTTAGCATCAATAACCGACACTAAATTTCCTTCTTTCATAATGCCAATCCGATTTGCCACGTCCTTCGCTCTAAAAATATCATGCGTTGCCATCAGAATAGCCGTTCCATTTTTGGCTAATGCTCGCAAAATTTCTGAAAATTCGTTAGATGCTTTTGGGTCAAGTCCAGAGGTTGGTTCATCTAATAATAACACTTTTGCTTTTTTGGCTAAAGCAATAGCAATACCCACTTTTTGTCTCATACCTTTTGAATATCCTTCTAAATATTGCGTATGAGCCATTTTTTGTAAGCCCGCTCTCGTGAGAATATCGCCTAATTGTTCGGTGGAATATTTAAACCCAGCCAAAGACGAAAAGAAATGAAGATTCTCTATGCCTGTCAAATTAGGGTAGAGCATTACTGTTTCAGGAATATATGCTACGTATTTTTTTGTTTCCAAAGCATTTTCCTGAACAGAGATATTATTAATTTTTACGATTCCGCTTGTAGGCTCGACAAATCCTAAAAAAAGGTTAATTGTGGTTGTTTTTCCTGCTCCGTTCTGCCCCAAAAGAGCAAAAATTTCACCTTCTTCAATTGTTAGATTTAGAGAATTAAGAGCAGTTTGTTCTCCATATTTTTTAGTAAGATTTTGGGCTAATAACATAATTCAAGGCATTTGTAAGTATTCGTTAAAAATTAGTTTAGATTAACAATCATGTAAAATCTATCTTATTAATTTATGCAACAATGATGCAAATGTATATATTTTTTATTTATGAAACAATGTTGCATAAATAAAAAAGGCAATTGTTATTGATTTGAATAAATCTATGGAATGAGAAAAAAAATGGAACAATAACTTGTTAATGAAAAACCCTTGACGGGGTAAAACTGCCGTCAGTAGTAATTTTGAATGAATTTATGAGTTGAATGCTCAAGTATATAGTTGCTCAAAGGTGGACACAGTGTCCACCTTTGGAATAAAATAATTTGTTTAGAAAATTGATAAATAAAAAAGGTGGACACAGTGTCCACCTTTGAGTTAAAATATTTTGTTTAGAAAATTGATAAATAAAAAAGGTGGACACAGTGTCCACCTTTGAATTAAAATAATTTGTTTAGAAAATTGATAAATAAAAAGGTGGACACAGTGTCCACCTTTGAGTTAAAATATTTTGTTTAGAAATTGATACGTAAAATACCCCGTTAGTTAAGTATTTCGGGAAGTTGAAATAACATAACTAACTGGGTACTAAATACAATGATGAAAATAGGGGAGGGGCTTTCCAAAATAACTACCGCAAGGGTACATCTTTTAGCATGATATTAAACAAATTAACTCAAGAAACGAGATTCTTTAAATCTTTTAAAACCTTCTCCAACTCAGTGAAATTCTCTAAAGTGGGTGTATGTAAAAACTCATTAAGAATATTTCTTGCTGATGTTGCCACAGTTGAATTTATAGTTTTTTTAGACTCTTCAAATTTTATCGGATTAATTAAATCATCTAACTCCTTTACTGTTTCTATTTTTTTAACTATCTCATTTTCAACAAGATTACTACTTTTCAGTTTAGACAATTTCTGTAAATCTTTCTTAGAAATCTTTACTTTTCCTTCTAATACTTCATTTTTCAATTCTTTCGTGAGCATTTCTAAACCTTCTGCAAATTGCCCATCACGTCTAATCGTTCTCTCATCTACATTATATTGTTCTCCAATGGCAACGGCTGTTTTCTTAGAATCTTCTTCGCTATTTTGTTCTAATCCTACCCACTTAAATCTATTATATTGAAGACCTCGATAATAGGATATTTCTATTGGATTTACATTTCTACGTCCCAATTGCAAGTCAATCATAAAAGATTTAGCGTCTTCTAATGTTTCAAAATTCAGGATAGAAATATTATAAGGTATCTGATTTTCCTGGCAAATTTTAAAACGATTATGCCCATCCACCAACACAAATATTTCTTCATCTGACTCGTGGTTGGGATTTATAACCTTTTCAAAAGTTTGCCAAATTTTGATGGTATCCTGACAACCGTTCTGTAAAATATTTGCTTTAAGTTGCTCATACTCATCCTCTTGCAAAGGTTTTATCAACTCATTTAATTCATCTACAATTATGATTTTTTTCTTGATATTTTCAGTATTAATCAATCCATTCGAAATAGTAGATTGAGCTTTTGCCTTTATGCTATCTCTTAAATTTAACTTAGCCATTTTTAGGTTTGTTTAATTAATGATTTATGAAAGGATTTCCTTTGCCACTTCTTCGTAAGAAACTCCAACGTGAGATTTTCCTTTATAAACATAAAATTGTTCTGCCAATGCTTGTGCTTTGGCAACATCCACACTTTTCTTAATTTCGGACTCAAAGATGCGGAAACTTGAGTATTCTTCACGGACAAATTCTTTGTAAGAATCATGTACCGAATTTTTCTCAACCATCGTAAAAAGAATTCCTTCAACTACAAGATTATTTCCTCCATAAAGTTTCACGTCTTCGATGACATTAAAAATACTGTTTAAACCCACCACAGCGGTTGCCTCTGGATGTACCGTTATCAAACATGAATTGCTTGCATTAAGAGCGTTCATGGTCAGTAAACCTAATGAAGGTGGACAGTCAATCAAGATAAAATCATAATCTTGACTGATGGTAGATGAGGAAAGAGCCGCTTTTAAACGATTTTGATTTGACGCAGCCGTTAATAGTAAAGATTCGACTTCTTGTAGCTTTAAGTTGGACGGTACAATGCTTAAATATTCGTTAATTGGGCGAATTGCAAGCGATTTTTTGATGTCCAACATTGTATCAGCCACTTGCCCACTGTCGGCATCAATCCCATAAATATGGCTTAAATTTCCTTGTGAATCTAAATCAATTAACAACACTCTCAGCCCCAATCTGGCAAATGCTTCTCCCAAAATTGCGGTAGTTGTGGTTTTTCCAACTCCTCCTTTATTATTTACAATTGATATTACCTTAGCTTTGCTCGGCAGGCTATGATAGCCGTAATTAATTAATACGGGAGCAAGTTTTGCCAAATTTTTTTCCGATAATTCAGAATTGGACTGAAGAGCTTTATGTAGAGCTTGCCCTTTTATGTCTGCTTCCTTTTCAATACCTGAAACATTAAGGGCAGGTTTCATTTTGAAGAATTTACGAATGCTTTGAATTTGCATATATTTAGTTGAATTTCTTAGTACAAAAATAACAAAAAACTGATAAATTCATACCATATTTTTGACATTATGGATAAAAAAATAACAATTTATTTCCATTTACCCCGTTTATTTTATTCTTGAAATATGAACGTATTCAAAGACTAATTGCTTCATTTTCTATATCGGAACGTTTTTACAAAAAACAGAAGCTTCCTGTTCAATACATTAATATCGGAACGTTTTTACAAAAAATACACTAAAAAATGACCTAAATATTCACTATCGGAACGTTTTTGCAAATTACAAGGGCTAAAAATCTTCAACTATTGAGTTATCGGAACGTTTTTGCAATCATAAATAACTCATATTCAGACACTTATAATTCATTGATAGATTTTGGGCAATAGTGGCTCATGATACTTACTCAGTAAAAATTACATTTACGTTCCGTTATTACATAATTAATTGATTATCAGTTACTTAAATACTTTATTGCTGTTTTTAGGAAACAATAATAATCGTAAAGCCCTACTAAATATTCACTATCGGAACGTTTTTGCAGAATTATGCACATGAATATTTGATGCAAATTTAATTAATTCCGATATTTAATATGCTGATTATTAATAACTTATAAAAATATCGGAACGTTTTTGCAAAAAGCTATATGATTATTTCATCATTATCGAAACGTTTTTACAAATATTAAAGATAAACCCATTTATTGAAAATAAGTATAACTACTTATAAATAAGGGACTTACGAATATTAACGGAACGTTTTTGCAAATTTTGCTATTTAATCCCTATTTTTTCATTAAAGTTCTTAGAGGAATATGTTTATTCATAAAGGGAGAGAATTAGCATGAATCAAGTGAAATACTAATATTTTTATTAATTATCTCCTTGATTTATATATTTTTTCAATATAATTTGATTGATTTAGTGGCTACTTAAGTGTCTTATTATCAGTATCATACAAGCCTTAACGGAACGTTTTTGTATGCCTAACGGAACGTTTTTACAAAAAAACAAAGCCTTAACGGAACGTTTTTGTATGCTTAACGGAACGTTTTTGTAAAACAAATGAACTATATTTATATGTCTATTTAGGAGTTCGAAAATTAATATCCTTTTAAAATGAAATCGGAAACAAAAAGAACAGAGGTAAACTTAGTAATTGAGCAATATTCTGAACATGAATTTACACCCAATAGAAAAGATAATTACTTGCCCAATAAGTTGGTATTTGCCAATGCAGATTTCAGTAGAGTAGAGCAACGGCTTTTTGAGTTTTTTGTGAATCAAATCAATCATGGGGAAATAGAACCATCACATGGCATAGAAGTAAAAATCCCAATATCGGTTATCAATCAGTATGTTGAAACAAGACAAGTAATGGCGGTGACTCAATCAATGGCCCAGAAAGTCATCACTTTATCTGATTTATCAAAAAGTCAGCTTGAATTTACGCATCTTCCTGTATTTACGAGCATAGAGTACAATATAGACAAATCTGGGTTGCTCGTTTTTCGCTCAAATCCAAAACTTTCTCCTTATTTAGCTGAATTAGGAAAAGCTTATACCAAATATGAATTTAAAACGATACAAGGTTTAAAATCGTCCTATTCAGTGATACTTTATAAGCTTTTGGCGGCTCATATCGGACAACATAGATATTCATTCGTATATAGTATTGCGGAACTAAAAAAATTACTACAAATAGACCCTAAGAAATACCAGCACCTCAAGGGCTTTAAAGTACGAATTTTGGATATTGCTCAAAGAGAATGTGCTAATGCCCTCAATCCAATTATTTTTGAGTATGAAAATGAGGGAAATAAACAAAGAAACATCACACATATCCGTTTTAATGTGATTACAGCGGTGAACCTCAGTAGAATAGAAAAGCAAGAATTCAATGAGGCAGTAGAATTAAATCCTCAAATGGTTTATTCAAAAGTTCAGGAAATTATAGCCAAAGATTATAATTTCAGAGAACTACATCGGAATTTAATTGTTCAAAATGAAGAGTTTTTAGCCAAATTCGTGACCTTACACATTGAGTTTTCAAATGGGTTACATCCAAAAGTGAAAAATAGGAGTGCTTATATTTTAGCGTGCTTAGGTTTGGTTAAAAAGAAATGAAGGGTCAATGAATTGATTAATTCAACGCCCTTCATGGATAAAATTTGATGGTAATTCAAAGAATTTGGGAAAATGAAACGGAAGTATAAACTATTTGTCGCAGACAAGATTAGACCACAGATTTAACAGATTCGACGGATTTACACTGGTACGCACAGTCAGATTATTCTTGATTTTATCAGACTGTGCGTACCAGTGAAAATCTGTTAAATCTGTGAAATCCGTGGTCTAATTTTATGTTGCGACAAACTCTTTATAGTTCCGAAATGAAATAGAAACGATTTTCATTTTCGGAATAATATACTATTTGACGCAAAACCTCAGCCCCGACCCCTCTCCAACGGATAGGGGGCAGGGCTGAGGTTTTTATTGAAAAAACTTGACTTACGTCAAATTGCATATACTTCCGTTCATTTTAGAAAGAATCAACCTTGATTAAAGTGACAATGATGCCCTTACAATCACTCTACCTTTTCTTTTTAAGATTACACTAACCCAGTTAAATTTGGTAATAAATCCTTTGAGCAAAACGGTAATACCGCCCAGATTTGTTTGCTCAAAAGGTACAATTATTTCTTCTTGATTGTCATTAACCCACACACATTCATCTATAACTTTTAAGTTTCGTCCTGCAATATCTACTTGTTCTTTGGTGAGGGAAGAAATTGAATCAATTTTGACAGAATCATAATCACGGTAAGTCTCTACGATAGCTTTACAATATGAAATGGAGTTATCGTCTAAATCATAATCAATACGACAATCGGCACCCACTTTTACATAATTACCGATAGAGACTGCTCCTAAAATTTTAACATTTGCGGCACATTCAAAAAAATCACCAATCATGGGATGCCTCTGGTATCCAGCACGATTATCTGCAATTCCGTTTGCACCCAGCACCACACCGTTAAGCAAATAGGCGTAATTACCCACAATTGATGTTTCACCAATAACAATACCCGTGCCGTGGTCAATGACAAGTCCGATGCCAAATTTTGCCGCAGGATGGATTTCTATTCCAGAGAATGATTTAGCATTTTCGCTAATCATGCGAGCTACTGTGATAAAAGATGCGTCGAGCGTAAGTAAAGTATGAGCAACACGATACCAAAGTACCGCCTTAAATGTCAGATAACTATCTAAAACGTACTGATGATTTTTGGCTGCTGGGTCACGACTAACATAAGCATTCAAATCGGTTTCAATCAATTCAATAAGTGGCATCAAAAAACGTTCAGATTTAAACGTTGAATCCTTTAAGTAATGTTTATCGTAAACCTCAAAAATCATTTGAAGTATTTGTAAATGTATTTGGTTTAGTTCTTTCATGGGTTTGATTTTTAGATTACACAACAAAAAGTTCTTTTCTAAAAATGGCTTTTGGGAAATTGAAGGATACTCTTTGCATATTTGCTCCAAGACTTTTCTTAGAAGTCATTACTTCCCCTACGTCACCAAGACTCGGAAGATGCGTTCCACCACAACAATAGGTAGTGTCTCCAGTTTGCCAATACATCGCTTCTGGTTCGGTAGTGTGGGCAAAGGTTTTGGCTTCCCAATTTTCTTTTATAATCTGATTGGTATATTCACGGGCTTCGATAATTTGTTCATCAGTAAATTTATCTTCCAACATAAAATCTAAGCGAGCTTTTTCTGGAGAAATATGACAACCTCTAATTGATTGATAAATATCAGGTTTTATTCTTTCTAAGCCCATTAAAACAACGTGAATCCCTGTATGGCTGACACACAAACGGCTTCTTCGTTCAATGTCAATAAATATTTTTACAGACTGTCCAATGCTAAATTTGCCTAAATCTTCTTGGGCAACCTTATGATAAACTGGTGTTTCAATTTGGATAGAGGGAAAATCTTTTATCAATAATAATCTGCCATATCCTTTTTGGACATCCGTAAAAGCAGCCTGAGAATCGTCTGTAATGAGCATTCCACAGTCAGAAATTTGTCCGCCACCTTCTGCAAACGCAACGGTAACATCCGTAGCAATGCCTTTTTCGGGGTGGATTTCAGTTATTATTGCTTCGCAAGCAGATAAATAAGGTTGTTGTAAATGTAATCTTTGTGTTTTTCTCATGGTTGTAAACGGTTAAAGTAGTTTTCTATAAGTAGGGACAATCGTCAATCGGTTGAGGTTTAGAAATTTCCTAAGACTTATCTAATTCTACTCTGGTACTTTAAAAAAAAGATGGAAATTTGGGTATTTACCGTTCAACTTCCCGAAAGTTTTTAACTTTCGGGAAGTTCCTCCAAAAAGCCGTAGGTTTGACCCATCTTGTAGCCCCGAAATTCATTTCGGGGTGAAAATGACAAAATAAACCGTTGAGTTCCGTAGGAACGGTTCATCTAAACAAACCTTTAAATATCCTGTTCTTTCGGAACTTTGATTGAATTTTCGTTATTTCCCCGAAATAAATTTCGGGGCTACCAAATCTGCCGAGCCTACGGCTCTTTTTAGGGCAAGTTTTAGAGTGCCAAAGTAGAATTAAATAGTGGTTGTGAATTAGTATTGTTATGCGTTGACTATCAGATATTTATGTTTTTAATATGGTTTAAATTTGTACGATTCTTAATAATGAACATTTTTTAAACAATTTCGGTACTCATTATAATTATCGGCATAATACACACCGCTATCAGCAGAAATGGTAAGAATGGTTTTTCCTGAGCCAACTCTACTGGCTAATTTCTTAGCTGCCAATATATTAGCTCCACTACTGATACCCAAGAAAAGACCTTCCGTTGTATTGAGGTGGTCGCAAGTATCAATGGCTTCGGTGTAACTTATGTCTATCATATCGTCTAAGATTTTCTCATTTAGGGTGCTTGGTTTTAGCCCAACTCCCCAACCTTGTATGCGGTGTTTTACAGCCGTACCTTTTACCACATCCGAGTTAGCGGGTTGAACGCCAATGATTTTAATGCTTGGATATTTTTCTTTCAGAGCTTTTCCTACCCCGCTGATAGTACCACCACTACCAATGCCGCAGACGAAATAATCTATCCGTTCACCTCCTAATTGGTCAATAATTTCAGGCCCTGTGTACAAATAATGTGCCTCAGGATTAGAAGAATTGTGTAATTGATTGGTAAAAAAATGAGTTTCTGGATTAGCTCTGGCGATTTCATTGGCTAAACGAAAATGAGCGTCATTGCCTTGCTGCGAATCAGCTCTAATAACCTCAGCACCACGAGCTTCTAATAGTTCTATTTTTGTTTTGGAGTAGTTATCAGGCACGACAAACACACATTTATATTTGTTCTTCGACATAAGCAATAAACCATTTGCCATACTACCACCCGAACATTCTAAAATTTTGCTACCCCAACTATATTGGCTTAGTAAACCCTTAGCTTCTGCCACCTCAATGATATGTTTTGCCACTCTATCTTTAATAGAACCTGATGGATTTCCTCCTTCAAGTTTTACTAATATTCGGGCTTGGTTTTGGTAAGTGGCTACCTGTACGATAGGGGTTTTCCCAATCGCACTTTCTATATTTGAGTAAATCGTTTTCATAGTTTTAAAAGCGATATTAAGATTATAGATAACAGTTCAAATTAACCATTTAAATTATAAAGTCTTGAATACTAAGATTTTAGAAGCTGTTTAGGTTAATTTATTCGAGTTAAAAAAAGTAATTTTTAGGTTACAAATCATTCAAAAACTTATCATTTTCACGTTCAAAAAATTAACCTAAACAGCTTCTTAAAAAATCATAATGAACAAGAAGCCACATAATTGCTGTATAAAGGATAATGCTCGTGGTCTTCACATCCACAGTATGGACAATCTGCTTTTTGGTCGATGTCATAAATATCGAAACTCCACGACAAGGCATTAAAACACAGCAATTTACCTATCATCAATGTGCCAAATCCTGCTAAAATTTTAATGGCTTCAGTGGCACACATAATACCAACCATGCCCGGCAATACACCCAAAACGCCTGCTTCAGCACAAGATGGGGCTAATTCTGGCGGTGGCGGTGTTGGATATACGCAACGGTAACAAGGAGCATTTTCTTGCTCGGATGCGGGATAAAAAGTAGTAACCTGTCCTTCAAATCTGAAAACAGAACCATGAACATTAGGAATTTTCAGTTTTACACAAGCATCATTTATTAAATATCGAGTCGTAAAATTATCCGTTCCATCCAAAACTACGTCATAGTCACTCAAAATGGCATCTATGTTTTCCGCATTGAGTCTTTGTTTGATAGGAATAATTTTTATGGCAGGGTTGAGGGCTTCCAAACGCTCTTTGGCAGAATCCACTTTATACGTTCCAACGCTATTTTCGGTATGAAGAATTTGTCTTTGAAGGTTTGTTCTATCCACAATATCATCATCAATAATACCGATTGTTCCTACTCCTGCGGCTGCCAAATACCAAGCCACAGGCGAACCAATACCACCTGCACCTACAATGAGGGCTTTGCTATTGAGAAGTTTTAATTGACCTTTTTCGCCAACTTCAGGGATTAATAAGTGTCGTTTGTATCGCTCCAAATCCTCTGGCTTCAAGGTTTTAGGAATTTCAAAGGGAAGACCTTGATTTTTCCAATCACCAAATCCACCTTTGACAGAATAAATATGCTGATACCCTAATTCCTGTAAAGCAAAAGCAGAAACTAATGAACGTCTGCCTGATGCACACAATAGGTAAATTTCGGTTTCGCTATTGGGTATTTCATTGGCAATATTCATTTCAAGCATTCCTTTTGAAATTCTGATGGCATTGGTTGGGCTACCCGAATTAACTTCGTCTTTTTCTCGAATATCCAATAGGACAGCTCCTTGCGATTGTTTTTGAAATGCTGTATTAGCATCAACTTCTTTAATAACCCCACGAAGGTTATCTAAATATTTGTTTAATTGTATCATGAGTTTAGAGGGTATTATTTTTATGCTGTAACTGATTGAATATAAATCATTTTTTGCTTGCGAGACTGTCTCATTCGTCGTTTACTAATGACCGCCAAATAACTGAATAGACCAATACCAACAAAGAGAATAACCACACAAATTAAAAATTGTAAAATTGAAGGTTTAATAACCCACATAGCTCCTAAAAATTGAATAATGAGGATACTATATAAAATTTGAGCGATACTTTCTCGCCTCATTTTGCTAATTACGAAAGCTCCAAAAGGGGCAAAAAACACCACCACAGGAATACACGTTAACCAAAGTTCAAAAGCAAGCGGTTGAAAATCATGGTTGATTTTTGTATGAATAAAAACGCCTAACAATGTTTCGATGGTCATAATGATAACCGAAGACGGCGTTGCCACTTTTTCACTAACTTGATAATATATAGTCATCAAACAGAAAGTAAAAATATTGATTCCTGTCCCAAAAATGGATGATATAATTCCACCCACAAAACCAAACAAAACGAGTTTCAAAATATCCGATTTCAACAGGTTTTGAATACTATCAAAAACTTCTCGATGACTATTTTTATTCTGCAACCACAAGGCTATACCAAAACTCAACCACAGCGAAACAAAGAACAATTTGGCGTGCATTGGGGAAATTAAAGGAGCTATGTAATAAGTACCGAACACTAAGCCAAAAATACCCCCGATTGATACGTACAGAATATAATTCCAATCTACTTTAATCTTCAAACCCAAGATTAATAAACTGGCTGAAGTCATGCCGATACTTTGAATTGCAAAAGCAAAATTTCGGGTGACATCAGGTGGAATTTTCAATAATAAGGTAAATATAGGATAAGCAATGGCGGCACTTCCTTCAGGGCTTGCTCCAGCGATAAACGAACCAAATAACATGGTAAGGGCAGCAGGCCAGCGAGTGGCAAAAATACCGAAATTGTCGTGGCTAATCATGTACCATAACCAAGTGGAAATGACAGAAATTAGGAAAAAAATATAAAGCCACGGTTTGGGAGATTTGGCAGAGATTACGTTTTTCATAGTATTTAGAATTTTGAAATTAATCCAATCATGAGTTGATAATTAATCAGTTGAGTATAATCTATTGATTTTGGCGAGGTACTTTTGAGTGCTAATCCATAAATCTCAAGGTTATCGGCTACATTGTATTCAACCAATGCAGAAAGCTGATTAACCGAGTCGTCTATTGAGTACAGATTTCGTACATTGATATTCAGTTTATCGAATAAATCATTTTGTCCAAACTGAGTAAACACATAATTTTGACGGTTTAGGGGAAGTCCAGAATTTATCGACCTTCCTAAATTCAAATCAGATAATTGCCTGGTTACATCAAAATTATAATTTGGAGCAGTATTAATTTGTGTGGATAATCTATCAAATTGCTCCTGATTATACCCTTTGCCATGATAGAAATATTCAAGCTGAATGGTTGGTCCCCAGTTAAAAGTATAAGACGCTCCAATTAAACCAGAAATAAAGACTTTATCATTTTCTTCGCCATTTACCATTTCATAATTTAACAAACCTGTACTACTGCCGATGGCTGGATAAAAGCGATTGGGTCGATAATCAGCCGAAAAATCTGTCCACATTACTACCGACTCACTCACGTTTTTTTGGGCATAACCTCCAAGCCGAAATCTACCTACTTCATCAGCCGAAAAAATAACTCCTTCATTGTTGGCATCACCATAATGTTCAATAAAGAGTCCATAATTTCGTTCAAATTTCAAAAATGGTTCTTTGAAAACTGGCGTATTTGCTGCTCCCAAATTGGCAATCAAAGTATAATTCCATGAACTATTAGAAGAAAAACTTACCTCCAAAAAATCCATTGGAAATAACTCAATTTTGGGATTCAATCTGCTTGTATTGACAATAAAAGGGTTACTTGGATTGACAAAAATGGATGTTCCAATCTGTTTGTAATACCTTCCGCCTTGAACAAAAAACTGTTGATTGATTTGCCAACGAGATTTTAATTCTTGGAAGAAAAACTCTGTTGAATATCCTTCATAATTCCAAACGTGTTGTCCTCTGGGGTAAGGATTTTGCGGAAAATCTACATGGATACGAGGCTTTGCCCAAAAATCCAATCCTTTTAATTTCAGTCTGAAATCTGGTCTGAAATAAATTCCGCCATCATAATCATTCAATTTGGCAATTCTATTCTCTGGATTAATAGAACCAATTTTGTTGGCAAAACCCGTTGCTCGTCCGAATCCCATACTTTGAAGCGACCAAAAGAAGGTTTTTTTCTTCAAAGAATCTGTTTTTTCGACACAAAAAGCTTGCTGATTATAAAGTATAAGAAGTAAAATAAATATCTTTTTCATTGGTTTTAAGGTTGAGCAAGCGTTCAAAAATAATTTAGAAGCTGTTTAGGTTAATTTATTCGAGTTAAAAAAAGTAGTTTTTAGGCTACAAATCATTCAAAAACTTATCATTTTCACGTTCAAAAAATTAACCTAAACAGCTTCTTATAAAACCTCAGCCCAGTTGAGAGGGGCGGAGCGACCTACGCTCGTCTGAGGTTATTTTCTTAATCTAATAATCGGTCTTTTTGAAATTTAGAACTACTAAAAACGGGAAACGAAACACTCGAAATACTCAAAATGGTTTTATCATCTTTGTTAATCATATCAGAGATTGAAATTTTCGAGAGGTAATCATATTTCTGAGATTTATATTCAATTTTATTATGGTACTCAAAAGTTGCCGTTTTGATGAGTTTATCTGATTTTCCATAAAACTCAGCTTTTAAACCAAAATTCTCTTTCTTGCTTATCCAGTATTTCACCTTCGGATAAGTGATTAAATTATCTTTGGCTTTGAGTTCCAAAACCCAGCAATTGGCGTTGTTGAATGTCCCATTTTCTACGGACTCAATGGTATAGTCTTTCGAATAATTGGCAGCCGCAACATCTGCATTGGCGGCACTTCCCGAAAGTCTTTGTCGGCTCGAAATAGGGACGGGGTTGGTCAAACCTTGCTTGATAAACCACATATTATTATCACGAATCAACAACTTTTGTCCTCCAAACTTTTTGGGTTCTAAGAATGAAATCAGCGAATAAAAATGACTATCATTGGCAGAACCTTCAACAGATAAAACGAGGTCGTTTTTCAATTGCCCTTGTTCTATATTTTGAACTTTCACGTTCCATTCAATTCCTTCGCTACCACCACGATAGAAATCTGATTTTTTCAGTGCCTTAACAACTTCTTGGTCTTGAGAGAAAAGAACGTTTGCACATAAAACACTGATAATGAGCAATATTGAAAGTTTTTTCATTGATTGATTTAGTACAGTGTTTAATGAGTTTTCTAAATAATTCTTATCCTAAAATCTTTGATTGTGGGAACTCCCCGAAAGTTTTTTCTATTTTCGGAAGGTTCTATATTGGGGATAAAAATTGAACAGACAACTCATCAAATAGTGCATTTAGTTTTAAATTTAAGTTTTACCGTGATTTTTGTAGGACAGGTTAAAATCTGATTGACAGGTTGGGAACTTGTCCTACATAAGTCAAATTAATAAATCCACAAGCCTAATACCGAAGCAATAAGCCCAAAAGTAAAAGTTGCCATAGCTCTTTTCATATAGTTTTCATATAATTTATGAGCTTCTTTATGAGTGGCTAATTGGAGTTTTGGCCAAGTAGAGAATGTACCATACATCGTAAAACCAGTCATAAAAGTGAGTGCCAAAACCTTTCCGATAAGCATCAATATTTCTCTGGGAGTTTGGGGCGGATGGAGAATAACCAAACCAATTCCCGAAGACCAAATAAGAAATATACCTGTGTAAACACTATAAAACACACGGCTTCCTTGCCCAACGATAAACCTAAATGGAAACTCTTCTTCTTTGACTGTTTTTTTGGCAGCAGGCCAATCAATGAATGTTCCCATAAAAACTGCCCCAACCCAAACGATGGTAGCAATGAGATGAACATTTAAAAGAAATATTTTTAACATAACTGATTTAGGTTTAGGGAAATAATATTGAATACACTGTTCAATAAGTTTTTCTAAATAATTTTTATCCTAAAATATTTGATTTGTGGACTTCCCAAAAGTTATTTAACCGCAATGGATATTGTTTCGGGAAGTTGAAATAACTTATCGGAATTATGTACTTAAAAATGCAAATGCAAATTTGACCCAAATTAACCGCTGACGGGGTGAAAAACCGCCGTCAGGGTCTTCTTCCGTAACCCTGACGGCGGTTTTTCACCCCGTCAGCGGTTTTGCATTAATAAGTATATAGTTCCGTAACTTATTAAACAGTTTCACTTTTACAAACCCGTTTTTTGATGACATCCGTAACAAGTATATGGTTTTTTGAAAGCCTTTGAATTTATAAATGCCCCTAAATCAGTCGTTGGTTTTGCCGTTTTTCTATTAAGAGAGTGTTTCACTAAGGCTGCCTTCAAATCTTGTACCTTCCGTACTCTTTCAAAAAAGGTTTCTTTGTAATCCCAAGCTTCCAAGATTTTTCTTTTGTCGGTAAGAATATAATTGGACGCTCTATCTAATGATGTTATGTAATTATTTATTTCTGAAATATCATCATCAGAAAGGGTGCTTTTTTGTTGAATTAACCAATCTACTTTTTTGAGATTAATGTCAAATCGGTATAATGGCCCTAATATTTCAGGAAGCCTTCCTCCCAAATCTCGCAAAGCCCCAGGTACCAACCTTGTATTGATATTAAACAAGGGAATATCCATGTTTGGGTTCTTGAATGTATTGAGACTGTCTTTATAATTGGTGATAGTTGCCATCGTCATCAAGATATTCCAAACGCCCAAATCTTCATAATCTAAAAGATAGCGACTGGTGTAATTCATCAGAGAATCGTGGGCAATGGGATTGTTAAAATTATTTTTATTTTTCACCCTTTCTTGAACCTGCCTCACCGCCAAGTAAAAACCATAAGCCTTATCATTGAAACCTGTGAGATAAGTAGATTTGTGCGAAACATATTTGGCTCTTTCCATCATGGCTTCCAATTCTTTCTGCTCGTAATCAAAAGTGGTTGCGGGTAATTTAGAGTACAAACCCACCTGACGAGTCCCATTGATTTCTTGGAAAGTCAAATCTTTATCCGAGTATGTTCCTCCAATCGCCAAGAGATAAAAAGAATAATACATTCCTGCCAATTGAAAATTCTCTAAATCATTGAAGCTGGTAAATTTCCCTTGTGAATGTTCCTGTTCTAATTTATGATAGGTCTTCTCAAAATTTTCTATAAATTGAGGTGTCGAAGCCCTGATTTCTTTTGAATCAAAATTCAAATTATCAAAGTAAACAGCCCTAATATCTCTTAGAAATGACTGAACTTCCTCTTCTTCTTTTATGGGGATATTGGGTTCTTTACAGGAATTATTGATGAACAATAAGAATCCAGCGAAAACCCATAGTTTTAGTTTTTTCATCGTCTTAAATAGTTTAGAGAAAATTAGCATTATATCACCCGCCTGCTCTTGACAATAGCAATGCGACGGTATCGCCGTTGTTAATTTTGGTATGGATACCTTCCAAAGATTCGATATTTTTACTTCCCAAAAAGAGATTAATATAAGGTCTTACCCGACCATCTGACTCAAAGATTCGTTCTTTGATGTCTCCATAAATCCCATCAAGTGTATTGATGAAATCATCAATCTTCGTTCCTTCAAATTCGAGGTTGTCAATATAGCTGATATACTGCCCAAACTGATTTGGGAATTTTATTTTTACGTGAGTCTTTTCCATCGTTTTAATTTGATTGAATTAATGAATCTACAATTTGTTGATTAGCAATTTTTCTTGATACTAAAAATGAGGAGACAATCGCCACTATTGAAAATAATGCAAATACGAATATCAATTTTGGCACTTTGAGCATCAATACCAATGGCACTGCTACCGAAGCTACGGGCGGAACAAAAGATATTCCGATGACTTGTAAAATCCCTGCAATTGCCAGTAGGATAGGAATTGCCAACACACAACCCATGATACCCATGATTAATCCTTCGACACAAAAAAGTTTGACAACTTGGCTTCTGAGCATTCCGATTGCCCGCATCGTTCCAATTTCTTTTGTTCTTTCAGACACGACCATTTGCATGGTATTCAGCACGGTCAACAGCACGATAACCGAAATAATAATGGTCAATACTCTAAAAATAATGCCAAATAAAGTAGTAACTTTTTTGTAAGATGGAGATAATTCTTCCCAAGTTTTTGCCTCAACCTGCAAACCTGCACTTGACAATTGTTCCAATAATTGAGTCTTCACAACATCAATATTTTCAGGATTTTTCAAAGTTACAATCACTCTTTCAGCTCCATCAGTATCGTATAGATTTTGGGCTAACGAAAAATCAGAAAGAATGAATTTATCATTGGTAGCGGGGTTACCTGTGTTATAATTTCCAGAAATTTTCACATCAACGGCATTGGCAACGCCATCTTTTGTAGAAGTCAGTAACGTAAGATTTTGTCCATTTTTAATTTTCATCATCGTTGCTAATTCAGAACCCACAATCACCGTTGAATTATCCTGTTTTTTTGCTCCAAAAGTTACCATTCCAGCAATTTCAGTCCTTCCGTCCACGTTAGTTTTTATTAATTTTTGGTCATCCTCAGGCACAATCGCCTCAGTTACGAAAATGGTCGATGCTTTACCATTACTGGTTACGCCAAACATTCTGAGTCGGGGTGTTGCCAATTCAACATCCACATTTTGACGGGTTACCGAAAGGATTTTTGCTAATTCCTGAGCATTCCAAAGGTATTTTTCGGGTTCTAATTTTCCATTTTCATGAAAACCTTTTTTCGCAAAAGTCAAGTGACCAAAACGTTCGGCAACGATTGCCTGTCCTTTCAGCCTTGAAAATATGTTATTTAAAAAGCCTCCTAAAACTCCCAAAGCCACAAAACCCAAACAAACGGTCATGATGGTTACGATAGAGCGTCTGCGATGACGCAGAATGTTTCTGTATGCAAACTGTAAGTAATTCATGGTTTTAGTATTGGTTGATTAAAAGCCCATCCTCTATCTGCACAACGTGTTGAACACTATTGATGATTCGGTTGTCGTGAGTAGAGAATATAAAAGTTGTATTCTTGGTATAATTTAACTCTTTCATCAAATCCAGAATTTCCATACCTGTTTTAGAATCTAATGCCGCCGTAGGTTCATCTGCAATGACAACCGATGGATTAGTCACTAAAGCTCTGGCGATAGCAACCCGCTGTTTTTGTCCGCCACTCAAATTGGCAGGACGATGATGTAAATGAGTACCTAAACCAACCTCTTTGAGTATTTTTTCTGCCCTACTCAAACATACGTGGTTGGGAATTCCCTGAACTTGGAGGGCAAAAGCAACATTTTCGAGAGCATCTAATACAGGAATAAGATTATAATTCTGGAAAACAATTCCGATTTCCTTATTTCGATACATCGTTTTTTGATTATCCGACAGCGTTGAAATGTCAGTATCATTGTAACTGATTTGTCCATTGGTGGGCGTGTCAATCAAAGCTAAAAGGTTAAGCAAGGTGCTTTTACCACTTCCAGAAGGCCCAGCGATAGCCATAAAATCACCTGAATTGATGGTTAAATCTATTCCTTTTAAAGCCTGAACTTTCTGATTGCCAAGCTGATAAGTTTTACTAACGCTCTCAAAATTGATGAGTTTCGTAGTAGAAATCACTTCCTGTGTCATTGTTTGTTTTTTTAAATTTTTGACAAATTATAAGTATTTGGAATAAATAAATTGATATTGTGTAGGGGCGTATCGCATACGCCCACATCTCGACTTTTTGGGCGTATGCGATACGCCCCTACGTAATGATGACAATATTTAATATTATTAATTAATTTGTTATTCTTACTTACCTCATGGAATTACCT
>NZ_JAYGIN010000021.1:0-134062 GCF_034931005.1 Arcicella sp. LKC2W | reverse complement strand
AATATCTCCGTTATCATCTACACAGCAGCTTTCTGCTACGTCTGTTGCCATTTGGATTGTTTCCAATCTCTCTTCTGCTTCAATTGTAAAAAGACCTTCTGTTAATTGTAATTCTTGATTTTTCATCGGTTTGTCTGATTTTAGATTTTTGCCTACTCTTTTATTGGTTTTCGGCTACCCCAATTGTTTTATTAAAGTGATACAGAAATATCTCCGTTATCATCTACACAGCAGCTTTCTGCTACGTCTGTTGCCATTTGGATTGTTTCCAATCTCTCTTCTGCTTCAATTGTAAAAAGACCTTCTGTTAATTGTAATTCTTGATTTTTCATCGTTTTGTTTGATTTTAGATTTTTTGCTTACTCTTTTATTGGTTTTCAGCTACCCCAAATATTATTAAGTATTTGTTAGAAATTAGATGGTTTACTATCGTTTATAAAACCCGATAACTATCTTATTTTCAACCACTAACGCCCAAAATCTACTTATTACAGAGATACAGAAATATCTTCATTATCATCTACACAACAGCTTTCTGCTACGTCTGTTGCCATTTGGATTGTTTCTAATCTCTCTTCTGCTTCAATTGTGAAAAGACCTTCTGTTAATTCGATTTCTTGATTTTTCATCGTTTTATTTGATTTTAGATTTTTTGCCTACTCTTTTATTGGTTTTCAGCTACCCCAAATATTATTAAGTATTTGTTAGAAATTAGATGGTTTGCTATCGTCAATAAAACCCGATAACTATCTTATTTTCAACCACTAACGCCCAAAATCTACTTATTAAAGAGATACCGTAATGTCTTCATTATCATCTACACAGCAGCTTTCTGCTACGTCTGTTGCCATTTGGATTGTTTCTAATCTCTCTTCTGCTTCAATTGTAAAAAGACCTTCTGTTAATTCGATTTCTTGATTTTTCATCGTTTTGTTTGATTTTAGATTTTTTGCCTACTCTTTTATTGGTTTTCAGCTACCCCAAATGTGATAGAAATTAGTTCCTGTTTGACGATATGATAACTACCGAAAAACCACTAATGCCTCAATACTAAACGCTACTTATTACAGAGATACAGAAATATCTTCGTTGCCATCTACGCAGCAGCTTTCTGCTACGTCTGTTGCCATTTGGATTGTTTCTAATCTCTCTTCTGCTTCAATTGTGAAAAGACCTTCTGTTAATTCGATTTCTTGATTTTTCATCGTTTTGTTTGATTTTAGATTTTTTGCCTACTCTAATACTGGTTTTCGGCTACCCCAGTTTATCTTCATTGGCTGTTTGTAAAATATTACTATTTACCACAGACCATATATTATGCTCATTTTTAGATAGTTGAAATGGGAAAAATTGGCAATATCTCAGAGGAGAATCTTTTAAGCCTTCAATGTTATCTGGAGATGCCTCCCAAATATTTTTAAACTCCTGACTACCAATTACTTCTATTAAATCATTATCCTCTACACTTCCCCAATTATGATTATCCCGCAAATCATTTTTAATTTTTCCCGCTTTATCAATACTGACTTTTCGATTGTAAAACGGATTAAAATGTAAGGCTTCAGTGAAATAATTAATATTGACGATGTACCTTTTTTTATAAATACTCAATGCTTCAATAGACTGAGTTGTATAAATAATTTTATCGGTGTATTGGTCTGACTTAAAGGCAATTGGACAATTAATAATAATTATTTGCTCTATTTTTTGACAAGATTCAAATACTTTAATTGCCCAGTCCTCTTGCCATAATTCTGCACGGTATTCCATAAATACGACGATTGAACGGAAGGATTTATGGTTGATTTTTTGAAAGAAACTCAGCAAAAAATCTTCTTCTACTTGATTAATTTGTAGTCTCAATTCAAGATGTCGGCACAATAATTCATCTAAAAAATTGATGACAAGATTCATATCGTATTGCTCAAAATCTGATTCTATGACGGCGTTATAAATCCCCGCAGGCACTTGATAACTTAAGTCGATTTCTGGGAAACTCTCGGGCGATTTTGTCTTGAAACCCAAATCCTTTTTGATTAAAAAATCTACATAACTTTCAAATAATTCTGGTTGATTGGGTGCATATTGATGCTTGATGGTTGCTAAAGGATTCTGTTTTAAATCTTGAATAATTTGAAAAAGTATATTCGGAATAAATACAATTTCACCTTTTTGCAAATCATAAATAGCACTTTTTTCTTTGCCTGAAACTGGAATATTATGAGCAAAAAGTTTGAAATATAAGGGCTTATCTTCCATCTGATTTAAGAAGCTGTTTAGGTTAATTTATTCGAGTTAAAAAGTAATTTTTAGGCTACAAATCATTCAAAAACTTATCATTTTCACGTTCAAAAAATTAACCTAAACAGCTTCTAAGTAATTCGTGATTATAAAATTGTACACCTCTTAAGGGATAGAATAGCGAGCTGCAACACTAAATCCTAAGCCCTAAATCCCAACACCTACTTAATATCTTGATAAACGATTTCTGACAAAGGTTTGTAGGCGTTGGCATTGATGAATTTTTTGGAAAAATGTTTTTCACTTTTACTGAAACGATACCCCGTAAAATGCTCTTTGAAAGTGCTGGACTCAATCCTGACTAAATAACGATACGTTGGTGGTAATTGAGCGAGTAATGTTTCGTCAAATATTGTTTCTATTCCCTTGATATTCATTTAATTATCTTGTTTAATAAGCCATTCAGCAATAGATTTTTCAATTTTATAATTGCACCTTTCCGACTCTGCTGAATACTGCCCAACGGGATTTACTTCTAAAAAAACTAAGCTTCCA
Organism: Arcicella sp. LKC2W; assembly: GCF_034931005.1. NCBI lineage: Bacteria > Pseudomonadati > Bacteroidota > Cytophagia > Cytophagales > Flectobacillaceae > Arcicella > Arcicella sp. LKC2W. The sequence continues at coordinate 131,266 of NZ_JAYGIN010000021.1, read as the reverse complement.
TCTTGGCATTTCATCAGGTCGATACTTCCTGTATTCAACCCAATTTTTTCCATAAAAACATTTAACTTTTCCATGATTTCAGCGGGCAATTGATACGGTACAAAATGCGTTGAAGCCGTATTATTATCCATTTTTCTGTCCACACTTCGGGCAGATTTTGGCGTAAGTATTGCCGTTGGGAAAAACTGTTTATCCAGATAAAAAACCCTTATTTCAAAGTCCGCTTTTACTTTTGCTTGAAAAAGCGTTGGCAAAAAATACGCAGGCAAATCCTCCATTCGGTCTTTGGTCATGTCTGTCGTGAGCATCACATAAGTATCATCTTCATGAAGATAATGCCCTCTACTGCCCGAAATGGTTTTGGTAATAACTCCTTCGGGATGCTGATTCCAAAATCTCAAGGCATCTTCTCTGTTATTTACAATGCAAGACTTGGGGATTATCAGGCCACAATCTTGGGCAATATTTAATGCTTCAATTTTGTTGATGTGAATTTTTTGGAAGGAAGTAAGCCATTTTTTATTCTTCAAAAGGGTGCTTAAATATTCCATAAAAACATCTACTTCTTTCCTGACTTCACCTCTTAAATTGGCTGCGTGAACGCTCTCAAAATTCAAGAAATTACTCATTTCACCCATAAAACGCCTATGCCAAATTACGCTGATTTTGTCTTTAAAACTGACTCCATTTACCATAATGTCCTGATTATCAATATCAACCGTATATGGTATTTTAGCTCCGAGCAAATCCCCAATTGAAAGTTTCAAAAAATTGGCTTTATGATGTAATAACCAACTAATTACGGGGTCTGTACCTTGCTCGTAGGCATCATGGCTTAGGACTAAAATCATGCTTTTGTGCGTTTTTATTAAAGAAGCTGTTTAAACTTTGACTAAAACCCCTCGATTGAGAAGGTCATCTAATAACCCTTGCTTCAAATGGTTTTTAACGATTTTTCGCTGCCGTCCTTCTCTTGGCAAAGCCTTTAAATATCGAGACAGGTTTCTGGATACTCCAAAACATCCGAGCGTTTTGCGGTCAAACAAAAAGGCTTTTTGTTCATTCAAACTACACACTTCATATTTTTCATTATTGAAGCGATATTTTCCTGTTTTGAACAATGTTAAAAACTGTTTGAAAATTGTGGCTTTATCCAAGTGTATTTCCAATGTTGGTTGTTCAAAAAGTTGATCCATAATAAACCAAAAATCCCATTGTGACGGTTGTTTACGAAGAATATCCGCAAAAAAATCATAGCATTCTTGAAGAGTATCGGTGATAAATTTCTCCTTCGGAATACTTCTTGATGGCTGAATGGGTGTACCAAAACGAAGTATGATTTTTCCGAGTGGGTCACGTCGAGCAATTACTGGAATTATCGGCACACCTGAAGCGTAAGAAAGTGATGGAATTCCCTTTTTACATAAAAATGTGTTCTCTAAAAACTTAATTCGAGCAAATGATTTGCGAGATTCATCCTTCGTTACGCCCCACATTCCATCTACGGTTACTTTCAAACTCTTACCTTCTTTTAATTGATACATCATCTTGAGCATCACATCGGGAGAATCTGCATGAATAACATCAAAATTACTGGGTGCTTCATTATGTAACATTTCTTTAGACACTCCTTCGCTGATTGTCAGCATGGTAAGGTCAAAGCCTTTTCGTAATAACCATTGGCTAATCGCTCCGATTGGTCCAAAATGAAAAGTGGTAAATAAGAATGGTTTTTTACCTAAATCGTTCAAAAAACTGGTATCTCCTTCTATTTCGATAAGACTTTCCATCAAATCAAAATCTGTTTGAGATTCTACGGCTTTTCCAAAATATCGGTTAAATAAAACATCTTTAAAAAATGTCATATCATCTATCTCAACATGAGGAAGAAATTTTTGTCGGTTTGAAGAACTGGCTAAAAATTCTCTTAATTTTCCGTTATCTGCCTGAATTTGAGCGACTTCTCGGTCAATATTCTGTTTGACCTCATCAGCTAAAGATAAATATTGTGCTAAAGTAGTTACCATTGTCTTTATTTTATTTAGGGTATTTAGTTTGAAATAATCCAGCTTATTTTCTAATCACTAAATATTTATTTGTTAAGCAGCCTTAAATTTTCTAAACATTCCCTTAAACATTCTGATGGTAAAATAGCCCGTCAATGTGTAAAAGAATACCAATTTGATGATATGAAAAGATTCTTCTGCCAGTGTAATTCCGTGTAATTGAGGATATTGTTGTATAAACTTTGCTACTTCTTTGAAGTTGTAAAAACTCACATTGGCAAAACCTACTGGCAGCAACATCAACAATGAATACATCACGAAAGCATAAATAAACAGTGCCGATTTTTGTCCCCAAGTCACAATTCCTTCTGTATGAAAAGACGGCTGTTTTCCTTTAAAATATTGATATGCTCTGACTGGATAATCAAATGCGGTTCTTGATAAATTAGGAATATCAAAGAAATCACTATAAATCCAATATCCGTCATTTCGCATAATCGGGTTGAGCGAGTACAAGGCTAAAGTGGTATTGGTCAAAAATAAAGCAGATACGATATTTTGATATGCACTAAAGTTTTTAAAGATAAAATACAAAGCAACATTGATGAGTAATTGGAAATAAATCCCTCCAACGTTTACCACTATACGTTTGTAGCGATTAAGCAACCAAACCTTCGTAACATCTGTATAAAGCACTGGGAAAATCAAATAAAAGCCGAACCCAATTTCTTTAGCCGTAATTCCAAAACGTGCTGCGGCAGAGGAATGTCCAAATTCGTGAAGCATACTCACCACAAATAGAAAAACGTAACTGATAATGAATAAAAAGACTCCGTCTTTTAGTGAAATTCGACTGTCAAATAGACCACGTAAATAAATACTTTTTACCAATAAGAATGTCCACGTACTGCCCAATAATACCATGATGGTGAATACATATCGGTTGAAAAGGAACTTCAAACTATTTGATATTTTCCCTAAAATAGATTCAGGAATTAAGCGAATCTGACCGTAAATGTATTTGCTCTTAGAATCAAAATCTTTGCGAGCAGGTTGTTTAAATATTTTATCAAGATTTTGGTCGATAACCTGCTCAATCTTCTCTATTGTAGGAAAAACACTATTTTTTTGTTTTAGGAATTCGTGAATTTCCTCCATTTCATAGCCTTCTTTTCGGAGTCGGAAGATGTCATAAAGCATCTCTCCCACAAAAAATATTTTGTCATTTCCGTGAAGTGCAAATTTATTCTTTTCGACGTGTACAATTTCAACGGATTGTATCAAGTCGCAATCTTCTGTGATTGTCATAGTTTAAGAGGATTAATCAGCGTAAACAGGCTTCTAAAATTCAATCTGACAATTATTTATCTTTATCAATTTTGGGAAATCCTATTTACTTGAATTTATGGTTGTGACCGATTTTAAGGTAATAAATCGTCAGTTGGATTATTATCACTGCAATCACAAATACATAGACATGGCTCAATAATTTTGGTACAACAATTTTCAATAATTTCACCAATCGGCAGGTTTATCGTTTCCAATCTTTCTTCCATTTCTACACAATAGAGTGCTTCAGGGGTATTTTCGGGGATTAAAGGAATATTTTTCATCTTAAAATTGAATTGCGTTAGGAAATTAGAATATTGAATCGTCGTCGGTGTCAAGATTATCATTATCAAATAATAAACTATCGGTAAACTCAGTTGATAGATAAATCATTTCGAGACGGTCTTCGGCTTCAAGCATCATTAGGCCTTCATTCAATGCTTGTTCTTTGTCTTTGGTCGAGAAAAATTTGTTGAAATTCATAATTTGTTACGTTTTAAGATTTGAGGTATTGTATTTTAGAAACTGTTTTAGAGATAGACGATTGCGTCTGTTATTTCCCTGCGGAGTTTGTATTGGCAGATTTGGCAGTAATTTTTTCGCATCTTGTTAGCATTGATTTTAGCTCTTCAGCTCCCCAATGTGGTACGATTCCTGCTTTGGGAGCTTTGTTTAGGAGCATTTCTGCCTGATTGAAAAGCTCGCAAGCGGCTTTTTTATTTCCACCTACTTGTTCTGGCATCGAAAATTTGCCCATTCCCAACATGATGTAGGCACGTGGATTTTGATTATCCAACTGCAAGGCTTGCGATAAATATCTGCTTGCTTGCATGGTGTTTTTCATGCCTCTCTCCATGACATCTACCTTAATTTCTGTAAAAGCAATTTGAGCTTTCATCACAAATATTTCTGAGTTATTAGGACTCAACGAGTCGGCAATGGCTAAATGTGCTTCGGCTTTATCGGTCAATTCTTCAGAAAGATTATTATCTTTTTCACGTCCTGCCAGTAGCGTTGCACAAAAAGCGATGTAATAATTAGGTAACCATTCCGACTTTTCGACTTTGGCAATTCTTTCAAAATTGTGCATCAACTTCTCATAATCGGCTTTTTTACTCGTTGTATCCAACACTGATACATTTTTTTGCATTTCATTCAAGTAGCGTTCTTTTACTTGAGCATTTGTTTGGAAACACCCCAAAAATAGGATGAGGAAGAAGACGATTAACTTTTTCATTATTTCACAGATAATAAGTTGATAGTTAGATTGATGTCACTTTTGAAGTCGAAACTGGCAGCTTCAAAAGTGGGAGGTCCTAATTTGATTCTTGGGTTATTAGAGAATCCGAAAGGCTCTTCTGGAATTCCAATCAGGTTGGTAGTTAAGTCTCCACTATTATCAGTATCCACATAAACTCTGATGGCATATTTGCCGTGCGGAATTTTTGAAAAATCAATAGTTGCTTCTCCCGTTGATGGTACTTTAACCGACACTTGTTTGTAGGTTTCAGTCATAAAATCGTCTGGATTGTTGCAAAGAGCCACATGAAGCGTTCCCTGATGTTTTTTGCCACTCTGAATTTTAACTTTGATATTTTGTGAATAACTGGCGGTAAAAGCACCCAAAATTAATGATAGCGTAAGTAAAAAGTTCATTTTCATGATTTGAATATTTTTATGTTTAAAGTCTTCCGTTGATAATTTCATTGCTTCTGTCGATGCCAAAATTGATGAACAAACCGAGGAAAACAAATGGGTTATTTACTGGGGTAATTGCCGTTCGTTGAGAGGAATCGCTTTTTGAATAACTATATCCATATACTTGCTGATTTCCTAAAATATTACTCACCGTGAGGACTAAAACTGAAAATGTTTTTTTGATTTTTGGCAAATACGCTACGCTCAATCCTAAGTTGTGAAAATCTATTGTTTTGTCGCTTAAAAACTCTTCTTTCGGACGGTTTGGATTATAATATGGTCTTCCGCTGGCATACGTATAAGTTAAACCGATATTGGTTGCCAAGCCAGAAAAAAACTTCTTTACCACTGCCGATGCCGTATGATTTGCCGCAAAAGTTGGTTGAGCTAATTTGGCATAATTCAAAAACTCTCTCTGGGTGTCTAAATATGAATAAGTAAGCCAATAATCGAATCCTTTAAAGGTCTTTTTATCTCTCCAAAACAATTCTATTCCCTGAGCGTATCCTCTGCCGTTGTTATTAAAATCTGGAACGGTTTTGACTAAACGTTTATAGTCTTTGTAAAATAATTCTGTTCGGAACGAATGATAACTATCAGATTTTTGATACGTCAAAATATAGTGGCTTGCATTGGTAAATTCTAAATTTTGCTTTTGCCAAAGTAAATTATTGTCTGGTTTCTGATAAAATTCTCCATACGAAGCCGTCAGCACACTTGCATTCATAAAAGTATAGCCTAACGATGCTCTGGGAGCAATATTTGCTTTATCCATCAGCGAACTGTATTCGTATCTTAGCCCAATCCGTGCCGTCAAATTATCGGATAAATACGTATCAGTTTCTACAAAAAGAGCCGTTAAATTATCCGTTTGAGCCTTTTCAATCTGTTTTTTTACCGAAATGATTTTTTCATCATTATTCTGGAATTCAGTCCCAAAATGCAATTTTGAGCGATTAAAAATCTGTTTGGTCAAAACCCATTTGGCTTGTAAATAGCTTGAATTAAATTTCCCGACAGAATCAAAGACTGTAATTGAAGAATCTGTTCTGTATGCACGAATGGCATTATTGTCGTAATTTCCACTCCAAGAGAAACCTGCGTACATTTTCCAACCATTTTTCAAATGCTGTTTATAGGTCAAATTGGTATAAACATTTTTGCTTTTTATACTAATTTCGTCCTTAACACCCTCATAATCAGCATCATTCTGGGTTACGCCTACACTATTTGAACCAATACTTCCATAGAATTTTAGCATTCCACTCGTGCCAATTTTCTGTCTTGCAAAAAATGTTGCATCTAAATATTCTGGCACTTTGTCAAACTGCATGGCGGGTTTCATGAGTGAAAATATCGGAGCGAGATTTGTATAATTTACGCTTCCTCCCCAAGAATTTTTACCATTTCTATTGACTTTATTTACGCCTGCACCGAGCCAAAAAGGGGTTATCGTGAGGTCTGCACTGCTTTTTATTGGAATATCTTCAGAATCCAAAATTAAGGTTGAAGAAAGTGCTTGTCCGTACAATGCTGAATATCCGCCACTACTAAAAAACGAGCCTTTGAATAACCCAGGTGGAAACCGACTTCGTGACGCTACACCCGACGGCGAACTGTAATTGAAATTATTAACCACCAAACCATCAATGACCGTTTTGGTTTCGCTACCTGTTCCACCCCTGACGAATAAATCACCACTTTCGCCAATTTGTTGAGCTCCAGGTAGCGTTTTGAGAGCCGAAGTGATATTTCCATCACTCGCAGTGGTTAAAATATCTAAAGGTTTTAGGGTTGTTACTCGGCTTTTGTCACTACTGGTAAAAGCAGGGTTTCTTACCACAACTTCTTCAATTCGGGAGGCTTTCATCGTAAAAATCACTTCTACGTTTAGGCTTGCCCCTTTTGTAATTTCTATTGGAATAGTAACGTCGGCAAAACCTATCAAATGACAAACCAATTTTTGCTTTCCAAGTTCCTGTGTTTCAATCTGGAAAGAACCATCTTTCAAACTGGTTGCTCCGTCGTAAGTACCATCAATGGTGATACTTGCCCCGACCAAAGGATTGATTTTATTGTAGGTTGCCACACCTCGAATGTAGGCTTGCCCCCATGAAATGCTACCGTACAGGCACAGTCCAAACGTAAGGCAGACGAGCGTCTTCCATCGTAACATTTTAATATTTTTTAGTGCAAGTTAAAATCTTGCTTACCTTTGAAAATATGTAACCCACTGATTAATAGCGAGTTTAAACTCAACACAATCCAAAATATTCGGTAGTTTTAACAACTAAATTCTAATTAAGTAATCTGTCAATTTAGGCAATGTTTGATTATGCTGTAATAACTTGATTAATCACGAGTTCTAACACTAAATCCTAATAACTAAATCCCAACCCCTAATTAAGAGGTAATTTTTATCCTGCCAAATACGTAAGCAAAGGATTTATTTCTTCTTTTTCTAATGCTTGAAAAACCATCAGAATTCCTGCTAATCCGTCCAAAATATGGTCTTCACGACCAGTATAATAACCATTTTGTAATTCTGTTTCTAAGAATTTTTCAGTTCTCATTCGCCAATATTGGCTTGATTTCAGATAAGCTTCTTGACCTGTTGCTTGATAAAGAGCTTTGTACAAAACGACTAAGCCAATTGACCCATTTGCCAGCGAAGAGTCCGTAATTTGGGTTTGTTCTTCACGTACTCGGGTGGTTGAATGTAACCCGATATTCTCAGCGATTTCGTAATATTTGCTTTCTGAATAACCTTTTGACTGACGATAAAGCAATTTAACAAGGTGTAAGTCTCCGACAGTCCACGAGAGCGTATTATTGCTCGTCCAAGTGTCTTCATCAAATGCTTCAGGGAAAAATGAAAATTGTTTCCAATTGGCATTTAACTTCATTTTTTTACTTAATAAAAATTGCGTTGCCTTTTCGATAAAATCTTCAATTACTAAATCTTTTATCATTTCATTTTCTCGACCCAACCAGAGCAAAAGCCCCATTAATCCATTTTGAAAGGATAAATCAATTTCTTCGGTTTCAAAAAGGTTGTTCAAGAACGCATGAGTTTTGTCGAAATCGGTTCCAGATGTATTCCAAGACAGTTGAATTTTCATAAACCAATAGCTTGCTCTTTGGGCATTTTCCTCCCACCAAAAACCAGAAAATTGGTTTTGTTGATTCGGATTAATTTCCATTTTAATTTGATTGATAATTTCTTCGTATTGCTGTGAAAAAATTATATCAATTTGTTCTGAGCTAATTGAACCTATAAGTTCTTTTGCAAAATTTGGGATGTCTAACTGGTACATAAGTGCGTGATTTCAAGTCTTCATGGCAACATTCATCGTTAAATAGTTTTAGAGGTAAACTTGAGGTTTCTTTTACTTAAATAATAATTTTAATAGTTTTAGAGGTATTCTTTTTTATCTGTTTCAAAGGTCTTGAAATAAATTCAGAGATTAAACTTTATTATACTAAAAGGGTAGTTTTGCTATACGAATGAGTGGTTTTAGAAGATTTTTTTACTTTATAACATCCAAGTCTCAATTGAGAAAGAATGGTTACTTGTATTTAATTTTTGGTCTTCCAATTTAATGACATTGAATTTTTTGATAGCTAATTTTGAAGTTGAGGTTGAAGTTTTCATGGTCTTAATGATTTAGATTTTGAGGAATAATAAAATTTAGAAAAACTATTTATACTTAATAATATGCACTCAAGTTGTTATTTACTACTTAAACTTATTTATTTTAAATATTTTGTTGTTTTCTTGATTCAAAGTTGCCCTAAAAAATCGAGGTAGTAAATAAAATTATACTAATAGCACCTTTCCCTATACTTTTATGTATTTTCGCAGTAAAATGGTAAAAAATTATGATAAAAAAACTTCAAGACTGGTGGAATACCTATTATCAAAATCATAAGAAAGGTATATATTTTTTAGTCACTTTTTGGACTTTCTTTATCCTATTCAACGCTGGATTATATTATGCCTCTATCCATAATTGGAAAGATGTTTTGAGAGTATTTATTAATTTCCCATCATGGGCATTATTAGTATTTTTACCAAATTATCTCATTTTTAGATATTATTTTCAGAAAAGAAAATACCTTATAGGCTTAGGATTAATAATCATTGATATAATAGTTTTTCTGTTTTTGAGGTATCTTTTAAACATTTATCTTTATCCGCTTTTGGGTGTAAATACTTCTTATACAAATAGGACATTCAATTTGTCTTATTTTGTTATTGAAAGTGCCTATACTTTCTTACATAATCTTATCCTCGCTTACGGTTACGGATTTGCTAAACACGCCATTGCATTAGAGGTAAAAGAACGAAAACTAATCGAGGCAAATGCGAAACTGCAACATCAAAAAGATATGACGCAAATTGCTTTTTTGCAAGCACAGATAAATCCTCACTTTTTGTATAATACATTAAATTTTATCTATTCTGAGGCCATTATGGTTTCGGATTCGGTGGCGGAGTCAATCATGACACTTTCCAACATTATGCGTTATACACTCACGGAAACAGGCAAAGACACGCTGGTTTCGTTGTATTCTGAAATTAACCATATCAAGAATTACCTGAAACTACAAAAAATGAGATTTAGCAATGAACTATATCTTGATTTGACTATTGAAGGAGAAGAAAATATTAATCATTTGGAGATTTTGCCCTTAGTATTAATTTCTTTTATTGAAAACATTTTTAAACATGGAGACATTCATGACCCTAAAAATCCTGCAAAAATTATCATGATTGTGGAAGAAAACAGTTTATTTCTCTCTATTTATAACCGAAAAAATAAAGGCCCAAAAGAACATACAAGTGGCGTTGGCATGAATAATATCAGAACCAGAATGGATATTTTGTATGGCAATAAATATAACGTTAATATTTTTTTAGATACCGAAGATGAATTTGCCCTGGAATTTACTATTTCGGACATGGAAGAGGCTTTTAGAAATTTGAAAAAATATAAACTTATCAACAGGTGAAATTTTGACTTTTTAACGTAAATATTTTGATATTAGCCAAAAATATTAGATTTTTGATGAAAATACGCTTCCAAAAAATTACCATAGAACTCTAAATAACTAATAATAACTGATGCTATGATAAAATGTTTAATTGTTGATGACGAAAGACCTGCCATTAATATTCTGACAAAGTTTGTAAACGACACGCCATATTTAACTTTGGTGGGTAGCACAACGGATATAATGGAAGTACCCGCAATGGTGAAAACACAAAAAGCCGATTTACTTTTTTTAGATATTCACATGCCCAAACTAACTGGGCTCGACTTTTTGAAACTTCATGCCGATGAAAATTTGAAAGTAATTCTCACTACTGCTTATCCTCAATTTGCCTTAGAAAGTTATGAATTCCCCAATGTAGTGGATTATTTGATGAAACCCATTCCTTACGAAAGGTTTTTAAAAGCAACTGATAAGGTTTTGAATATTGTCAATCATCAAAAAATATCAACTGAAGGTCTGCCTGCTGAACAACAAGATTTTATTTTTGTTAAAACTGAACACAAAGGAAAAATTCAGAAGATTAATTTTTCGGATATTGTTTACATTGAAGGCATGAAAAACTACGTAACAATATGCACCGTAAAGGGCGATAGAATTGTTACGTATATTGGCATAGGGGAGATTGAAGAATCTTTACCCGTAAAAGATTTTTTGAGGGTACATCGCTCATATATCGTTGCGATAAAATCAATTGAAGCTCTGGACGGAAATGAGGTTATTATGAAAAATGCTCCTCGCATACCCACCGCAGGAAAATACAAAGACGATTTCTTGACGGTCTTCCAAAAAAGGATTGTTAATCTCAAAAATAAATTAGTGTAGTAGGTATTTGCAATTGTTGAAACATAAACGAGTCAAGTTTTTATTCCAAAATAGAAGCTGTTTAAACTTTCACAATAAGATTCTATTTTTGATTAAATTGAATCTTATTGTTTTAGCATATAAAGTATAGTCTTAGTTAGATTGTCTGACTGCGTTAAAATTTACTCGTCTGACTATCGTCTGACTGCGTTTAATTTACCCATCTGACTATCGTCTGACTACGTTTAATTTACTCGTCTGACTATCGTCTGACTACGTTTAAAATTCTATCCAGTCAGACGGTGTATAAAATTCTATCCAGTTAGGCGGGGTAACTAAAATGATTTACAAGTCCTATTTCTAAGAAATTTCAAAAGTTTAAACAGCTTTATACATAGAAACGCCGTCAGGATAATATTCTGACGGCGTTTCTATGTTTTTTTGAAATACCTTTTATTTATGAAAAGTCTCTTTGGATAATGAACTTGCTTCTTCCTGCAAAGAAATATTTTGCAGAACCGTTGTATAATTACCCCAGAAGTTTTCATCCATCGCTCCTACCGCTTTCAAAAATACGTCTGAGCGGTGAGCCTTAGGAGCATTTTTGGGTTTCTTTACCTCTTGCGTTTCAATATCAGTTGTGGTGAATTCCAGAGAAAGTTTAAAATCTTCTGTTTTCCCTTTTACAATTCTGTTCAATGTCATGGTATGAGCTACACTTTGAAGATAATATTTGCCCTCCATTTTCTCATAACGAACCTTCGTTTCTTTGCCTTTAAAAATGGTAGAATATTTACTTTTCTCCTTACTATTTTTTTGGAGGGCTGCATTATTAGACGCAAAATCTACCCCAACAAAGGCATTATCCTGTGTGTTAATATACAATTTACCTTGCAAAGCAGCCTCTTCTTCATTCTTCGGACTAAAAGAAATAACATAAACATCCTGATTATCTAAAGTGGTAACGTCTTGAACCTCAAACTTGAATTTTTCTACGTCATCAGGATTAATGAATGATTTATTTTGATGGACAATGTCAAACGTAATAGGCAAAAATGTACCTGAGTTGAAAAAAGTTTGCATCGAATCTAATACCATAAATTCCTTTTTACGAGACTGCAAAATATGAATTGTTCCATCAGCCGACGACTGATAAGATGGTTTGAAAACCTCTAAAACGGCTTCTGCTAAGTATTTGTATGTTAAGGTATTAGGGTCTTGAGAAACCTCCCGATAAAATCCCCTTAAAAGAGTTGGTGTTGAAAAATAATTATGCTCAATTTCTTTAATCGCACTTTTTACGATGGCTAACGCACTACTATATACTTTGACTTCGTTGAGAGCAACGGCACTTGATTCTAAATTGATTTTCTGAAAAATCGTATCTGACTTGGCTAATATTTGAGAATGGTTTTTGTATCCAATCGCTGAAAAAACAAGTGAGTTTGTCAATAATTTAACTGGAATTTTTAGGAGAAAATCACCTTTTTCATTGGTAGCCGTTCCGATATTTCCGATACGAAGATGAACCCCTTCGATGGGTGCTTGGGAGCTTAAATCAAGAACCTGCCCCTTGAAAAAATGATACTCTTGAGCAAAAAGATTAATTTGGCTGAAGAGTAATATAAAAATTATCTTATTCATATTTTACTGTATTAAATGCTTGACTATCTTTAGGTTAAATGCTATTTCATTATTTAAAAAAACTAACGATATTACCATTTAACTGTTTGAACATTCCCAAAAAGCGTTGTGCAATTCTAACTGGTAATACAGGAATAATAGGGATTCCATAGTCTTTTCGGTAACGATTTGCCCAAACATCTGATAAAAATCCGATGATAACTCCTGGGGCAATCCAAACAACTAAATCGGGAAAAAAACCATGATTGTTAGTAATCACAAAAGCTGTTACGGTGGCTGCATAAGACCCCATCATTCGTCCGATGTGCTGAAAAAACCAATTCATTTTTTCAACTTCTATTTTACCTTTAAATCTTAAAATATCTGTTCTGGCAATGGAAATACAAAAAAAACCAAAAACTACGAACAAAATACTAAGTATGGTTTTATGTTCAAAAAAATAATAATAAATACTTGATAAACACATTACGATACCACAAGATAGGGTAAAATAAGCCATACTCCAATCTATGAATTGAAAAGGTTTATCCTTCTTTTTAAAATTGAGAATTCGTTTTCCAGAGAAATTGAGATAAAAGCTAAAAATGGCAATCATCGTTAAAAATATAATACTTGGCGATAACCTAAATCGTAGTATTGCCGTAACACAAACCGTAAGCATTGCCCAAAAATACCACTGTCCAGCTTTACGATGAGACAAGCCTCCTTTTTTGGCAAAAATGGCAATCATTCCCGTTATCAAGGCAACTGTACCTGCGGTGATATGTAGGTAAAGGTCAATTTTTAAGATAGTCTCCATAGATAATCAGATTTATACATGAGCTAATTCTCTTTAAGTGTTTAATTCTACTTTGGCACTTTAAAAAAAGATGGAAATTTGGGTATTTACCGTTCAACTTCCCGAAAGTCAAATTTTTCCCATTTATTTAAAGTGCCAAAGTAGAATTAAGTAGGGGTCAGGATTTAGCCCCCCATCAATGGTTTATAAAATTCAGCCTGTACCTCAACCCTACTAAGTTACTGACAATCAATCATATAAAAACATTAAAAACTAATCCATAAATCCCAACACCTACTTAAAATCTTTAGAATTGAATTCTATAATTAAATGTCGGATAAAAACCTTGCTGAGTAGAGTAAACCAATTTTTTGGCAACTGGGTCTAATTTTTGGGTGTAAATATTGGCTCTTCCTGTAATATTCTGGAAATCAAAAAACCATTCTTCCATTACTTTTTTACGATTTAATCGGAACAAAATCTTTAAATCAGCCCTCAAATAATCTTTCATTTTTGCCCCATTGATATCATCGGTGTAATAAACTTTTTTCTCTTTCAATGATTTCTCAATGTCAAATGGCGTATAGCGTTTTCCTCCTGCGGCGGTTACTTTAAAATCAATGGCAAAAGTACCTCGTTTACTTACCTTAAATTCTCGTCCAGCCAAGATATTTCCAACATAATTTCCATTAAAAGTAGTATTTCGTTCTACACCATCGCTTCCTTTGTAAGTGCTTTCATAGAGCGATAATGTTCCTAAAAAATAATAGTTATTGATGAAATTTCTTTCAATTGTTAATTCTACCCCGTAGTTCTTTCCAGAACCTTTATTGACTAAATTTGTGATGCTCGGAGACTCAAAATTGGCTCCTTCATTCAACACTGAATAGGCTGACGATTGCGTTTGAACGGGTACATCTGAAAGTGATTGATAATAGGCTTCAGCTTTAAGTTTGGTATTTTTGCTAATGAAAGTTTCATAACCAAATATTGCTTGATTGCTCATGGTAAAACCCAAATTTTCATTAGGTCGAGAATAACCTGTATCATTTTTTAGGTTATTAAAATAAACTGCTAAATCCTGTAATTGGCTATGACGACCAACGCCTATGCTAAATGTATGGTTTTGAGTAGGCGAAAAACGAAGCCCCAAACGTGGCTCAAATGAGGTAGTTTTATTAAGTCCAAAGTGCTGAATATAGGCTCCCGTATTGATAACTAATTTATCTTTCACTTTCCATTGCCAGTTTGCATAAGCTCTTAATAAATAAGTGCTACCTTCAAATTCTCTCAATTTTTTAAAAGAATTTTTAGAGATAAAGGCACTGTCGGAGAAATCAACGCCAAGCCTATCTGCCATTAAGCCTATCACTAAAGTCTGTGAAGCACTCAATTTATTGGTTAAGGCTGTATGAAGCGACATTTTTGTCTGACTTGAATTGCTTCTATATTTGGCAAGCACTAAATCTTTCGCCACTGAGTCTGTGGCACTTTGTACGGCATTACCAGAAATGGCGATGGTAGTTTTCAGGAACGAATAATGACTGAGATGATAAGTATGTCCCAATCCCAAAACGCCCATTTGAGTATCATAAGTGGTATTTTCGCTTGAGTTACTATAAAAATCTTTCGTTCCGCTTGAGTCAGGTTTATTGATAATTCCACTTGTGCCACCCATTCCAAAAACAGTAAATCGTCCTGCTTTTTCGGTTGGAAAATCAAGTTTAAATGATAAATCCTGATACTTTGGCGTATTTGAGCCAGTACCAAAATTTAAGCCTATTTTTTGTAATAAACCCAACATTGAATAACGATAATTAACCAAATAGGACGCTTTTGAGGTTTTTGAAAAAGCACCTTCTGCTCCTAATTCTATTCCGTTAAATCCTACCTGACCAGTATATTCTCGTTTTTCGTTATTACCTGTGCGTAATTGTAAATCAAAAACACCTGCAATAGCATTGCCATAATTGGCGGGGAAAGCTCCTGTTAAAAAGGCTGAACGAGCTAAGAGATTGTTATTCAGCATGGTAACTGGGCCACCCGTTGCTCCCAAAGCTCCAAAATGACTTGGATTAGGAATATCAATTCCTTCAAAACGCCAAAGTAAACCTGTTGGAGAGTTTCCTCTGATAATAATATCATTTCGAGCATCACTATTCCCAACCACACCAGCAAAGTTGGCAACCATTCGTGAAGGGTCGTTTCTACTACCCGAAAACCTGCGAGTTTCTTCAATATCAAAAGTTTTGCCACTTACCGAAACCATTCCCTTTTCTATTGATGTTTTGGAGCGAGCAGCCGTTACAACAATTTCATTTCCGAGCGTAATTTGCTCTTCCATTTCGATGTCTAAAACCGTTTGTTTTCCTGCCGTGACTACAATATTTGATAATGTAATTTCTTTATAACCTACCGAAGATATTTTAATCGAATTTCTACCAAGTGGTGCATTTTTAATTCTGAAAATACCCTCATCATCTGTACTTCCACCTTTCAGAGGTTCTGTGCCAACTATGACAACATTTACACCAATCAAGGGCGTTTTTGACTGAGAATCTACAATTTTGCCTCTCAACATTTGAGTTACTTCTTCTTGTGCATGAAGATTTCCAAAAATCCCCGCAATGAAGATTATGGATAAAAAAATTACTTTTTTCATTAGATAAATTATTAAAGTTTTGCTAAACCAGATTTAGAATATTTTTAAATACTGGGTGAATGTACTATTTGTCGCAAGTTAAAAAAACTTAGTCCCTATTTAATGATTGATGAAGGGTCTTTCTCTCCAACAAGTACAGCCGCCTAATTAATTATTTAAAAATCAGTGGTTTACTCAAAAAACATTTTCACTTTATTGCTTTAAATACTCACCATCATATTTACAAAATGTGAGTTCTTTGCAAAATACAAGAGCTTTGATTTTTAATTCTTGGGGAGAATCGGTGGGTAGAAGTTGAATTTCTATGGTTATTTGAGGTGTAACATTTGGGTCAATCATTCCACTGAATTTTATATTTTTTGACCTCAAAAATATACACTTTTTACCCAAATGATTTTCTAATAGTTCTCTCACTAATTGTAAAGTACAAACACCTGGAACAATGGGTCTGAAAGGAAAATGACCTTTGTAAATTTCATGATTTGTATTGAGAGAGACTTCAAAAATCACTTTATTTTCATGCGTTTCTGTATTGATAATTTTCCCAAAATTATGCTCTAATAATGCTTTCATGCTTTTGTAGGGTTATCTAAAAATACTCTCATTTCACAGACCATTAAGTTTTTTTCATCAGCAAACGACTCACCTTTTATCACTAACATTTGTGGTAATTGCATCATAATTTCAATTTTTGTAGTGATGATTTCACTCACTTTTGGAAAATCAAAAATTGAAATTTCTTTGATTTGTACAATAAATCCGATTTGTGGTTTTTCATTTCTCAAAACCGATTCGTAGCCTGCTTTTAGGGCAATTGTTTGAGCAATATTTTCTATCAAACCAGATTCTTGCAATATGCCATCGTTGACTAAAACATTATCCGATTTTACTAAAAATTGAGAAATAGCCGTATTTTCTGTCGTTGCCAATAATGAATCAACCATGATAAAAGGTTCTTGTTGAGGTAGAAAAGTTGCTACATTTTCAACATTTACCAGTAAATCTATTTCGAGTATGTTCATGGTTTTGAAATTAGAAAAATACTATAATTTATATCGTTGTAATGATTAATAATCAGTACATTATTGACTGCTTTGGGAACTTCATCAAACAAACTTGAAGTATTATTTAAAAGCTGGACTGCCTGCCATAAAGCATAACCCGACGATGTATAATATTCTCCACATTGTTCTTTGAAATTCATTTTTGAATGATTGGCAAACTGATTATCTGATATATTCTTTAACTTAGCATCTAAGTTTTTATCACCACACGAACCCATCAGCACAAAATCTATATCATTGATTTCAAGAGTATTATCATTCAAAATATGATATATTTCGTCTATAATTTCAGTGTCATTTTCTGGACGATATAGCATTCTTAAATCTCTTAAAACTGCTTGCGTTTGTGTATTTGGTTCAGAAGAAATTTGTAAAAATGTTGCTCCTTCGCCCAAAACAACTCCTAAATCTTCCGTTTTATCTTTTAAATACCCCGCTTTTCTCATTTGAATGATGTAACTATCGACTAACTCATCCAAACCTCCGACCAATATATTTTTGTTTTCCAGATTCTCTTCCATCAACATTAAGGCATCCATTAAGGCACTTTCAAACGAAAATCCACGATGTACATAAGTCATATTATAGCCATAACATTTTAATTTTAAGGCTATTTGCCCCGCAATAGAATTTGGCAATGATTGAATAAATGGTGTAGGAGAATGAGTAGCATTTTCATTTTCGAGTAATGGTACCAAGAATTTATCAGAAGATTCTATTCCGCCCAATCCTGTTCCAACCAAAATGGCATCTACCTGCTCAGTTGCCGTTTCGTGGATACATTTTTGCGAAGCGTACATTCCCAATTTTACCAATCTTGACATACGGCGGAGTTCTCCACTATTTCCCAAAACTTCAGCAAAATTTGGGTCTGTTATTTTAAATGATGTATTGCCTACAACTTCCTGTGCAGCCATACAGTGAATACTGTTGATGTATGCTTTCATGATTTTGAGAAGATAATAGAAGAACACGAGCCACCCATGCCAGCAGAATTAGACATGATATGTTTTAAGGAAACTCCTTGCTGGGTAGTGCTGATGGGTATTAACCCGTGTTCTTCGATGGCTTGATTAAACCCTAAATTGGCGGGCATGAAATTGTTATTGATTGATAAAATAGAAAACACGGCTTCAATAGAGCCTGAAGCCGCTAAAGTATGTCCCGTAAAACTCTTTGTAGAACTAAATGAAATGCCCTCGGTGAATGTTTCCTTAATCGCCCAGCCTTCGGTAAGGTCGTTATTGGGAGTTGCCGTTCCATGAGCGTTGAGATAGTTAATATCTGTGGTGCTTAAAGATGCCGTTGTTAGGGCTGCTTTCATTGCCAATTGCAAACCGTAGCCATTGGGTGATGATGCAGTTTGATGAAAAGCATCATTACTACTTCCATAACCACTGATTTTTGCTAATATTTTACTTTTATCTTTAATTGCTTTCTCTGATTCGAGGACTAAATACGCTGCTCCTTCTCCCAAATTAATTCCTTTTCTTCGAGCGTCAAAAGGCAAACAAGCTTCTGTGTCTAAAAGCATGAGAGCATTAAAACCGTTAATCGTAAACTTGCAAAGAGCATCTGAACCTCCCACAATTACACGGTCTAAAATTCCTTGCTTTATCATTCTTGTACCTAAAATAATGGCATTTAATGAGGACGCACAAGCGGTATTGATGGTTGTAACAAACCTTTTTATTTTTAATGAATTGGCAATAAATTCGGTACTGTCTCCCATATCATTCGAACTCACAAAGTCCTCATAATCAATACCTTTTAAGTATTTATCGAAATGTCGTTCAGTATTAACCATTCCGCCGACTGTTGAGGCAGAAATAAATCCAGTTTTATAGGTTTTATCGACAATTTCAATCCCTGACTGTGCCACCGCATCTTGAGCTGCCCAAAGCCCTAACAAACTGGTACGAGTTGGAATTTTATCAGAAATTCCAAAACGATTTGCCAAATCTTGATTACTCATTTTGATTTCTCCTGCCACGAATTTTTGTTTAAATTCTGTTTCGACGAAATCCATGTAAGTCAAGCCAGATTTTTCATTTTGAAGATGATAAAGTGTCTGGTTTATGTCGTTGCCAAGAGCCGAAATACAGCCCATTCCTGTGATGTAAATATTCATTATTTCAGAGATTTATTGCACTGTTTAATAAGTTTTTTCAACTTCCCGAAAGTGGAAAAAACTTTAGGGAAGTCCCCCAATCAAACATTTTAGGGTGAAAATTATTCAGAAAACTTATAAAACATTGTATTTATTGGGAAATAACCTATCCTTTAAAACTGATTTTTACTCGTTGATATTCGCTGATGGGTTCGTTTGTTGCGACGTGCATCATATAGTTTTTGTCTAATGGAATTTCCTGCAAAAACCATTTTACACGTTCTACAAATCCTTGATTATTTTTGATAATTATTTCTTTCAAAGGAATATTCAAGCCTCGTCCATCAGCTTTCACTACGGCTTCTTTTTTAGTCCAGAGTCGGTAAAATTGCTCTTGTGTATTTTCATTTTGGTGTAATTCTGCCCATTCATCTTGGTTAAAAAAACTCTGTAAGAATTCTAATGAAATAGGCTTAATCTTCTCAATATCAATGCCAATGCTATATTTTTTGCTAAAAGCACAAACGGCATATTGAGCAGAATGAGAAATATTAAAATCAAAATCTTGCACAATATTTGGTCGTCCCGTTGGCGACTGTTTTATCATATCAATCGCCTGAGGAAGTCCATTTCTTTCAAAGGATTCTTTCAAAAGTAAATAACCCAAAAGACTGGTTTGGATTTTTTCACGACTAACTTTTCTTTCGATTCTATCCCTAATTATTGGGGGTAATTGCTGGCGACACCACTCCCAAAATAAGGGAGTCATCACTTCTGATTTTTGGGTGTAATAGATAGCCAACATCGTTGTAAAAGTTTAATTAAGCAACCACTGAAGAATTTTCAAGAACGTAGTCTGCTAAAGTGCTTAGCGATTTGAAATGCTCTTTTACATCTTCAGGATTTCCTACTTTGATATTATAATTTTTATCCAATAAAACGACCAATTCAAGGGCATCAATTGAATCAAGTCCAAGTCCCTCATCGCCAAATAAAAATGAATCTTCGGTGATAGTTTTAGGGTCAATATCCAAATTTAATTGCTGGATAATTTGAATTTTTAATACGTCAATTAGTGCTGATTTTTCCATGTTAGTAAATATCTAAGAGGTTGATTTTAAATTGTGTACGAATTTATTTGCAAAGAATGGCGATTGTAAATAATTTATACAAATAGCCATTTTAACGATACTATTATCAATATTCGGAGGAAATAGTTTCTGATACAAAAGGTATTTTATGGCAATTTTCTGTAATTTCTTCGGCTGAATGTTGTTTCAAAGCTAAAATATTTTCTGCCGTATGTTCACCCCAAAGAGTAGATTTTCCTGTACCTACGAAATAGATAAATGCTTCATAATTTCCTGGATGTGCGTCCACCCAGCCACCAATACAATGCTCAATAATTCGCTCTTTAAAAAGATGATTTGTATATTTTTCTAAGGTTTCAGGGTCAAATTTATCCGAAATAAAAAGGGTATTTTCATTGCTAAATCCATGACGAATACTCATTTCTCCCATCATAATATTGGGCAAAGTATATACAAAAACGGCTGGGCTTGGGAAGTGGGCGTTTTTATCTTGAATACTCCGTTGATGCGTTAAATCTGCTACCAAACTGGACGATTTATTACCGAGTACAATCCCGACTGAATCTTTATTTATATCTTTAAGAATCAAACCCTTACAAATAAATTCGGTAGCAACAAAAGCTATTTTTGCCAAAATATCCATTTTGAAAAACTTTGGATAATCTATTTGCAAAAAACGATAACTTTCATTCAAAAACTCATTGGATTCCAATTGATTATCAAGATGAAAGACCATTTTGCCATCCAAACTAATAGTCTGTTGGCTGATATGACAAATGTGTTGGATGGATGTTTTCATAGGTTTATTTTGCTAAATAATACGGCAGCATTGCAACCACCAAATCCTGAAGATGTCTTTAAAAATGAACGCAATGGTTTGTTTTCTACCGACTTGATGGGATTGAGATTTTGAACCGTTCCAGATACCTCAAATCCCTTAGAAATAATGGTCTGATTATGTTGTAAAGATGCAATTCCCATGACCGATTCCAAAACACCTGCCGCCCCTAAAGTATGCCCAAAATAGCCTTTTAGACTATGAATGGGTACAAAATTCAAATCAGCCCTTGCCAATGCCTGCGACTCCATATCGTCGTTATAACGAGTAGCCGTTCCGTGAGCAGAAACGAAGTCAATATCTTCTAAATCAGACACTTCTGATATTTTTTGAATGGCTTTTAATAGCCCTTGCCCCGTGCGTGAAGGAGCAGAAATATGAGTTGCATCGTTTGAGCTAAAGCCTGCTTTAACGATAATTTGGTCTTTGTCTTCATTAGATTTATTACTTAAAATAACCGTTGCCGCACCTTCTCCTAAATTTACTCCTTTGCGATTATCGTCAAATGGTTGGCAAGGTTCGGCACTCAACGCATTGAAAGCCTTGAAGCCCGAAACGGTAAACTTAGTGACCAAATCTCCTCCCAAAACCACTACATTATTATAAATTCCTGCATCAATGAATCTTTTGCCCACCAAAATCCCCTGAGTGCCTGATACACAAGCATTTGAAACTACAATTGGTTTATTTTCAAAACCTAAAAACTCAGCAATTTTATGAGCCGTTTCAGCAAGTAAAAGTCCTACATCAAAACGTTGATTTTGAACAATATTCTCCAATAAATCAATATTCCCTTTGGTCGAACAAAATATCAAAACCGAATCTTTTCCCAAACAATTATAAGTAGTTTGTTTTAGGGCATCGGCAACTGACAGAATACACATTTTTTCTAATTTAGAGTATTCGTCTTTGAAGTCTCCAAAAACTTTAAATCGCTGATTCACAATACTTTCTTGCATTTTAGAAACACAAAAAAGCTCGTTGGTAAAATCAAATTCTTGAAAGCTTAATCCTGATTTTTGAGCTTGAATATGCTCGAAATTATCTTCTGTACTAAATCCCAAAGGACTAACTACATTGGTGGCAATGACGTAGGTATTTTTCATAATCCATGAAAATTAGGCAAACCATTTTTTCTTCCAATTTTGGACAAAATCAGGTAGCGTGAGTTGTAATATTCCTTTGGTATCTAAAAAAACTTGGGTAGTAGTGGCAGTACACAATACTTTGGAATTGGTTGGAGAAATTAACCGATATTTGAAAAACAATTTGGCAGTTTCTGTTTCCACAAAAGTGGTTTCAACCAAAACGCTATCGCCATAATACAAAGATTTTTTGTACTGAATTTTCAAATCAACGATTGGAGCAAGATAGCCTGCTTTTTGTATGTGTATATAGCTAAGACCAAACTTTTGCCCAAAATCTTCACGCCCATCTTCCAAATATTTGACGTAATTTCCGTGCCAAACGATTGACATAGAATCCACTTCATTAAAGCGAACGAGAACTTCTTTGGTAGAAGTCATTTGTAAAGTTTCCATATTATTTAAGAATGTAATCCTCCGTTTACTTCCAAAACTTGACTGGTAATGTATGACGCTTTTGAAGAAGCTATAAATCCGACTAATTCAGCAACCTCTTCAGGTTCGCCAAAACGTTTCATCGGAATCATTCCTTTATGGGCTTCTTCACTAATATCATGAATCATATCGGTACGAATAAAACCTGGTGCAATGGCATTGACTGTAATATTTTTACGTCCAACTTCTTGTGCCAAAGCCTTTGTTGCACCAATAATAGCTGCTTTTGAAGCTGAATAATTGGTTTGCCCCGGTAAACCCGTAAGTCCAGAAAGCGATACAATATTGATTACTCGCCCATATTTTTTCTTTATCATCTCTCTGATAATCAAGCGAGTAACATTATAAAAACCTCCAATTCCAGTATTCATCACGCCATACCATTCTTCATTAGTCATCGACATCAATAAGCGGTCTTTTCTGATTCCCGCATTATTAACCAAAACCTCAATTCTTGCCTCTGGGTTATTGCTTATCCAAGTATTGATGGAGTCGTCCACCTGCGTTTGGTCGGCAACATCAAACTGTAAAATTTCAGCTTTAACGCCTTTTTCAATAAGTTCTGTTTGTACTTCACGAGCTTTTTCTTCATTACTGACGTAGTTTATCAGCACATTATAGCCCATTTCTGCCATTTTTAAACAAATGGCTCTACCGATTCCACGAGAACCACCCGTAACTAATGCGTATTTCATATTTTTGGATTAACCTTTTTCTATATACGTTTGATAAGTTTGTTCAATTTTACTTAAACAGGACAACATTCTACTTCCATTTCAATTTCTGTATTTGCTTCTTCAGCATTCACCATTTTACAGCCTTTTGAGGTAATGTCAATGGTGGTGGTGTATAAATAATCTTTGACTGCTCCAATTTTTGGATACATGATGGTATCGTTAGAAAACACAGGAACGAGTTCTCGGAGTTGCTGATAAACTCTTTGTGAGCAACTTGACAATTTATCTTCAAAACCCAAATAATCAACGGCTTGAATGATGGTCAGAAATTCAACTGCCAAAATTTGGAAGGTATTTTCGATGACTTTACTCGCCAAAAGTGCCGCATTTGTTCCCATGCTCACAATATCCTGGTTATCATTATTATTCGGAATACTATGCACGTACATCGGGAAAGACAAAGTTTGATTTTCGGCAACCGTTGAAGTCGCCACAAATTGAGCTCCTTGCATTCCAAGATTGAAACCTAATTTTCCTAAATTGACAAATGGCGGTAAAATTTGATTTAGTTTATCGTTCAATAAATAGTTCAATTGACGTTCAGAAAGCATGGATAATTTGGTAATGGCAGTTTTCAGTTTATCCATTTCGAGAGAGACATAATCACCGTGAAAATTCCCGCCGTGATACACATCGCCACGTTCAGCATCCACAATCGGATTATCATTTACCGAATTTACCTCTGCAATTAACACATTGATAACCTGCTCGATGGTGTCATGAATTGGGCCCAAAATTTGAGGAACGCATCTGATAGAATAATACTCTTGCATTTTTTCTTTCAAGACATTCACCGTCACTTTCTTTTCGTAATGGTGCTCTCTCCTATTTCTCACTAAAGTGCTGTCTTTAAGCACACTACGCATTTTTTTAGCCACATGAGCTTGACCTTCGTGCAGTTTAACGGCATTGAGTTCGTAAGAATAATGGTCGTCGAAAGATTCCACCAATTCAACAATCATTGCAGACGCAAGAATACTCCAATTCATCAGGTTTTGAGCATGAATTGCGTTGACAATTCCGATGCCTGTCATGGCTGATGTTCCGTTCATAAGTGCCAAGGCTTCACGCAAACGAATTTTGAAGGGTTCTAAACCTAAATCTTGAATGACAACTTCCGTATTTTGAATATTTCCTTTCAAATCGCTCACTTTTCCTTCACCAATTAAGGATAAAGCTAAATGAGATAATTGAACCAAATCACCACTTGCTCCAACGCTCCCGTGTTCGTAAATAACAGGTAAAACATCGTTATTGATATACTCACAAAGGAGTTCTACCAACTCAGGATGTACGCCCGAATAGCCTTTCAGAAGGGTATTTAAACGAGCCACCATTAAGGATTTTACAAAAATAGGTGAGATAGCATTTCCCATTCCTGTGGTGTGACTTCTGATTAAATTATATTGCAATTGTGTTTGCTCTTCTTCTTCGATACGATACTGAGCCATTGGACCAAAACCAGTATTGATACCATAGATGAGCTTATTTTTAGTAAAGTCCGCCAAAAAATTATAGCATTTTTCCACTCTCTTGGTGGCTTTATTACCAATTTCGATATTAGCGTCTTCAAATAAAATTTTCTTAAAATCTTCGAGGGTCAGATGGTCATTACCAATCGTAATTTTCATGTCAGTATGGTTTTCAGTTTAGTAATTTTAATTATCAATATGGTTTATCGGTAATCGGGTGTTTTTCACATTTGAAAATTACTAAATCGGATATGTCCCCTAAAAAAAATTATACTAAAACCCATTTTTAACTATACTAATTTGATTTTTCAAGATTTGAAACGCATCCCATTTTCATGATTTTTATCAGCAAATTTGACATTCGAGGCATCAACCTATTATTTCGTCTGTATATTTGTGCCGAATTTTAGAAAACTCCATGACGGTAAAGAACTACATAGCGTTATTTTTATTGGTACTTATCAGTATCAAAACGCTACTTGTGCCTGTTGTTTATTTGGACTTTGAGTTACGACGAGATTTTATCATTCAAAATCTTTGTGAAAACCGTTTCAAACCTCAATTAAAATGTAACGGTCAATGTTATTTAGCGAAAAAACTTCATAAAATAGCTGAAGATAACGCTACCAAACAAACGGAAAAACAAGGTCAATCTATTAAGAAAATTTTGGAAGAAGTTTTTGAAACTACTACCTTTTCTGCGTATCATTTAGATGTAAAACAAATCTTCCCTAAATCTAATTTTACTTACCAATTATCTATTTATACTGTTTTTACCACTTCATTTTTTCACCCTCCGTGCTTGGCGTAGGTCATTTTGACCCATCATTTAAGGCTTATAAAGCCTCCTTCTTTCTTTATGTGTAATTTTTTGTGTGTAAGATTTAGTCTTTTCAGCTAAATACTTTACATAAAGCATTGCGTATTCCCCTAACAATCAATGGATTGCTTTTGCAACTCCAGTAATTTCTTATATTCAAAAATGAAAACGAATAAAATTTTATCAATTATAGCCTTATTAGGTCTTCTTTCTTTCTCAATTGTTTCGTGTAAAAAAACGGATGAAATTAATCCTAACGATAAAAACTCCATTGTTCTATCTTTTGAAAATCGTGTGGGTGACAAAACTTTAGTGTTGGGTACGGGGGTTTATAAAAATACTTCTGGAGAGAATTTTACGATAACAACGCTCAATTATTTTATCTCAAATGTTTCGTTCAAAAAAGAAGATGGAACAGTCGTAAAATCTCCGAATGATTACTTTTTAGTTCGTCAATCAGTAGCATCTTCGCTCAATGCTGAGTTGAAGGATATTCCCGCAGGCAATTACAAAGAAGTAACTTTTACGGTTGGCGTAGATAGCGTAAAAAGTATTTCGGATGTAAGCCAGCGTATTGGCGTACTTGACCCAACTTCTTATGGCAATGATAATATGTATTGGGCTTGGAATTCGGGTTATATCTTCACTAAAATAGAAGGAATTTCGTCAGTTGTTCCAAGCAATTCAGCAGGCTTAAAGAAATTTGAATACCATGTTGGCGGCTTTGGAGGTAGAACTTCCGCTACCATTAATAACCTTCGTACAGTCACATTATCGTTTGCAGATGCCGCCACTGTACGTGCCAATATTGCCCCAGAAGTTCACCTTTTTGCTGATGTTTCTAAAGTTTTTGATGGGGTAACTACCTTAAAACTAACCTCAACAAATGTGGTTCATGGCATGGCAGCAGCTACTCCGATTGCCAATAATGTTGCCAAAATATTCTCAGTTGACCATATTCATAACGTGGCTCATTGATAACCATTTCACCTCTAAATCAATAAGAAATGTGGCTGAAAAGAACGGATAACGTCTTTCAGCCACTTCTAAGTATTACGTTGAGCATGATAAAGTTTAGTAAATGTCTTTTCTTTTTGCTTTAGCGGTAACTGTTTTAATTTGAAAAATGATTCATCAAAATTGACATTTCATGAGAACACTTAAAATTACTTCATTGATAATAATTATATTTTTATGTAGTGAATGTTCAAAGACTGAATCTGTAACTATTCAGCCCGAAAAACTATTTACTGCTCCAAATAATTTCCCAAAACCAACTTATAATTTAGATAAAAATCCAATCACACAAGAAGGTTTTGAACTTGGAAAAAGTCTGTTTTATGATGGAATTCTTTCCAGAGATGGTTCAATGCCTTGCGGAGAATGTCACAGACAAGATTATGCTTTTACGCATCATTTGCACGATTTGAGTCATGGAATTGATAACCAAATTGGATTAAGGAATGCTCCTGCTCTTCAAAATTTGGCTTGGGAAAAAACATTTGGTTGGGACGGTGGCGTATTTGATTTAGACCTTTTCTCGATTTCTCCCATTGAAAATCCAGTAGAAATGGATGAAAAAACAGGAAATGTGCTTGAAAAACTTCGCAAAACGTCTAAATATCCAGCCATGTTCAAAAATGCTTTTGGCACAACAGAAATTACGTCTGAACGGTTTTTAAAGGCACTTTCTCAATTTATGTTATCGCTGGTTTCAGTAAATTCTCGATACGATAAATATATGAGAAAAGAAGCAGGAGCAACATTATCAGAAACCGAATTATCAGGTTTGTCCATTTTTAAACAAAAATGTGCTTCTTGTCATGCAGGGGAATTATTTTCGGATGGAAGTTTTAGGAATAATGGCTTACCTCCTACCGAACGCACTCAATCTATTATTACGATTGTGAACGGTGAAAAAAAAGTAACCTTAGTTCCTGTTTATGACAACGGACGTGCCAATGTTACGGAACAAGCTGAAGACAAAAATAAATTTAAAGTACCCAGTTTACGAAATATCGAAGCATCTAAGCCATATATGCACGATGGGCGATTTCAAACTTTGGAAGAAGTTTTAAATCATTATAGCAACTCTGTGACAAATACTCAAAATCTCGACCCGATTTTATACCAAAATGGGCAATTGGGCATAGCACTTACTACCACAGAAAAAACTCAAATTATTGCATTTTTAAAAACGTTAACCGACCGTCAATTTTTAGCAGATAAACGGTTTACGCCACAATGAAAACAGACATGAAAAACAACATTTATATTATTTTACTGCTTTGCCTTTGGGGAACGAGTCAAAAAACATTGGCTTGTGACCTTTGCGGTTGCGGAAATGGCGGTTCTTTTTGGGGAATCATGCCACAGTCACACAAGAGTTTTGTGGGCTTGCGTTATGGATATCGCAGTTATGATTCTCATGTCAAAAGTGTGAATTTACAAACCCAAGAACAATTTTGGAAAACCGAATTATGGGCAAGAGTTTACCCTCTCAAAAAAGTGCAGGTATTAGCTTTTATTCCTTACAATTTCAATAAACAGACTATCGTCAAAACAGGAAAACAACTTGATATTCAAGGTATTGGAGATATGTCTTTATTGATAAATTATAATTTAATCAATACTTTAACTGATACACTTCAGCATCAATTTCACCATAATTTATTAGTGGGCAGTGGCTTTAAATTACCGTCAGGAAAGTATAAATATGATTATTTGAGCGATAGCGAAGTGGCAAACCCAAATTTTCAATTAGGTACAGGAAGCACCGATTTTACACTTAATGTATTCTATACCATGCGTTTCAAGAAATGGGGTATGAATTCTGATTTTTCGTATAAAATGAATTCCCAAAACGCTAATGAATATCGTTTTGGGAATCGGATAAATAGTAATATTTCAGTAATTCGTTTTGTCAATATAAACCCTAACTTAATGCTTATTCCCAATATTGGATTTGCGTACGAAAACGCTGCCTATGATGTTGATAGAGGTATCCAAAATACCAGAACAGGCGGTGAAGCCCTTTTGGGTAGTTTTGGGTTAGAATCTTACCATAAAAAAATATCTGCTGGTATCAATTACCAAAGTCCAATTACTCAAAACTTAGCTAATGGAGAGTTAAAAACCAATAGTCGCTTAAACGTACATTTTACCATTATGATTTAAGAATCAGTTGAGATGAAACAAATTAAATATTCCCATAAATCTACTTTACTTTGGTGCTTTATAATTTGTACCAAAAGAGTCGTAAGTTCGAGAGATTTTGTAACCCCAAAATTTATTTCGGGAAAATAACGAAAATTGAATCAACGTTCCGAATAAACGGGATAATTAAAGATTTACGGAACTATCTACAATTTGTCGGAGAATAAAATTAGCCCACAGATTGTACTGATTCAACGGATTTACACGGATAAATTTAAAGATAAATCAGTGTAAATCTGTTTTATCTGTGGTCTAATTTTGTCTTGCGACAAATTGTAGATAATTGAATTTTACAAATAATTCATCAAAGTGTTTATTTTTTCTAATAAAATTATACACGCCTGTTTGTCTAATTTATTAGTCGCTAATTCTCTGATTGAGTTTTCTAAATCACTCACATTTGTTGGATTCTCCTCTCCTATTTTTTGCGTTTTCTCTCTGGCAATCGTTTTTACAATTTCTTGCGGAGAACTCAAATTTACAGTTTCGTCGATATTTACTTTTGCCAAACTTACTATATCAGATTTACTTACTTTGGTTTTTCCTGTCAATACATCTTGTCTCAATGCTGGCGTAAGTTTATTTAAACCTTTGGCAAATTCCGCATCACGCCTGATTGTCTTTTCGTTCACATTAAATTCTTCAGCTAAATTAAACGCTACATTGACAGTTTTGGGCAATCCTTCTTGACTTTTGACAACATTATTATACTTCAAACCTCTATAATACGAAATTTGTTCTGGGGTCAGGTTTCGTCTATTCAACTGTTTGTTCAACATCGAATCCTTCACTTCCTGAATGTCTTTGTAGTTCCTCAGAATTATCCGAAAGTCCAAATTATATTTCTGACTAATTCTATAACGGTTATGTCCATCTACCAACACATAAACTGACTTATTGGTTGAATTTTCGATTCCTACAACATCGGGGGTTGTTTCCCAAATAATTAAGGGGTCAGAAATACCATCTTTGAGAATATCTTGCTCAAGTCCCTCCGATTCTTCTTTACTTAGCGGACTGATAAAATCTCTCAGTTGGTCAATAATTATAAACTCTTTTTTGATTTTAGATTCCGTTTCGAGTAATGATAAGGGAATTGCTTCAGTATTTTTTTGGATAGCTTTTTTAAATATATCTTTTTTCATCGGTATTACGCATTTATTAATTCTTTAGCCAAATTACTATATTGTTCACTTGGTAATGATTTCGGATTATAAGTAAAAATATCTTGTTGCATCACTTGCGACTCTCTTAGATATTTTGAGTTATCAATCATACTTTCACACACGTTAAAATTATTGTATTTTTCTCGAATCTGTTCCATCAAAGCTTTATGAACATTTTGATTTAGAACCATAGTGAACACAATTCCTTTAATCCTTAAATTAGGATTACTATAAGTTTGAACTTGCTTAATCCTTTTGAAAAGATTATCAACACCATGAAATGCACTGGCTTCTGGTTGAATCGGAATCAAACATTGATTTGATGCTACCAATGAGCTTATGGTACAAATACCTAAACTTGGCGGACAATCAATTAGGATATAATCATAATTCTTTTCAATTTCTTGAATCTTTAATGCCAGTCTTCTTTCAGCACCAACTGCACTCGAAAACTCAGACTCTCTATCTGCCATTGTAATATCAGATGGCGAAAGATGTAAGCGGTCATTAATTTCCACAATCGGTAGGGAGTCATCATCTAAAAGAGCATTTATAATTTGCTCTGACGGTTGATGAATACCATAGCATTGAGAAAGATTCCCTTGTGAGTCCATATCAATCAGTAAAACTCTATTTCCCATCAAACTCAGTGCTTTTCCTACGTTAATAGTAGTTGTGGTTTTACCAACTCCACCTTTATGATTGACCACTGAAATGATAGTTGCCTTTTCAAAAAGAGAATCTGAATAACCATATTGACGGAGAACACTTTCCAAAGCAGGTAGATATTTGCTTGGAATCGTTTTTTTTTCCTGAAAAGCCCTATGCAATGTCCTTGCAGGCATTCCTGATTCCTTTTCTATTTGAGATACATTCAAGCCTGTTCTGGTTTGAAAAAAGCGTTCAATTTTTTCTTGTGTTATCATACAATTATTTATACAAAAGATATACAAATGTATATCTTTTTACACAAATAGCAAATTTATTTTCGGAATAGTAAACTTATTAATTCAGACCCTAACGGTGCTTTTTTACCTACAATAGAATCACCCACGAATGTTATTTTTTGTATTTTTAAGTATATAGCTCAGTTTATTTTTTCATATAGCAAACGGACAAATTGTCCGTTTGCTATATGAAAAAATAAACTATTTTATCAGCATTGTTTGCACTTCATATTTGAGAATAAATTAGAGGCTGATACGTTGAATACAGCGTTTTTTGTATTGAAGTTGTTGGAACACCCAGATTTTATACCGAGTAAGAAATTTTAAACACATTCGATATAAAACTCGACAATAGAGTAGGGGAGAGGAAATTGAAAGATAACATTACATAGTTACTTTTATTATGTATAAGTATTTGGAATAAATAAATTGATATTGTGTAGGGGCGTATCGCATACGCCCACATCTCGACTTTTTGGGCGTATGCGATACGCCCCTACGTCATGATGACAATATTTAATATTATTAATTAATTTGTTATTCTTACTTAAAACTCATAAAAGTGAAAATACAAGAGAGCCATAAATAGTGCTTGAAAAACTTTAATTTGGCTTGTTTTAGCGGTCAGACGATAGTCAGACCGCTAAAACAAAAGCGACTACTAAAACAAAAGTATTATTCTATGAAATATCCGTCAAATTAAAGTATTTCAAACAATAGTTAATGCGACATTTTTACATCTTCTCAATTCTCAAAATAAACCTAAAGCGACATTTTTACACAAGTATTATCATACGCATTCTATTTGAAAAAATAAACCGTGAAAATAGTCGTTCAAAACACCAGATATGGTAATTCGCTTAAAATCAATGGATTATACACTAATCCTTATAATCATTATAAATGCTAAAATATGTTATTTGTGGTAAACCAAAGCTATTAATGACCTAAAGCGACATTTTTACACGTATTTAGCATATTAAAAATCCAACTATTCATAAATCAGTAAACGATTAGGCGACATTTTTACAAACGCTAACTAACTGATTTATAACACTTTAATATATATAACAATCACTATGTTTTTACATTCATTACACAAAACTTGTTGGTTACAGATTAAATAGCGTCAATTTTTTCCGTTAAGCGACATTTTTACAAACATTAACCGACTGATTTAGAGCATTTTACTATTAAATCTCTTACATTCATAGCTCATCAGAAAATATAAACTGAATCAAAAAAGTAAATTTCCCTTCTAAGCGACATTTTTACACTAAAACCTACTCAAGATGCTAATAATTAGTAAAATCTGGAGTTTTTAGATTCCCAAAACTCCATTTTAGTGTCAAATAGCCTTCAATGAAGTCAAATTAAGACTAAGACGACATTTTTACAGGGTCAATTAAGTGACATTTATCATTACAAATCAGCTAAGGCGACATTTTTACACAAAAAGCCGTTCAGATTTTATTCAAATAGAAAGAATTAGATAAATGATTATGTTCTGGTTTTAGCTAAACTAAGCCTAAATACTTTTATTTTTAGTAATTCTATCTTGATTTTTAAATTTTATCATATAATTTGAATGATTTAGAGAGCCTATAACTATCTATTATTCAGATAGTTACAAACGCTAAGGCGACATTTTTACACTCGTAAGGCGACATTTTTACAAAATTTTACGCATTTAAGGCGACATTTTTACAAAATAAGGCGACATTTTTGCATTTTATCCTTAACTTTATTACTCAATTCTTACAACTATGGCTAACATAATTCTTGAAGCAGAGAAATACCTCGAACACCCATATACCCCAAATAGAAAAGACAACTATTTGCCCAATAAACTCGTGGTTAGTAATACCCAATTTACCCGAGTAGAACAGCGTTTATTTGAATATTTTGTAAATCAAATTGACCATGGCTCAATCGATGTAAATCATGGAATGTTAATCCGTATTCCTTTAGATAAGGTCAAGGAGTTTATTACTCCACGACAAATATTAGCAGTAACCAGAAGCATGGCTCAAAAAGTGATGACCTTTTTTGATTTGTCTAAACCAAATTTAGAGTTTAAACATATACCAATGTTTTCGAGTATAAGTTATAATGAAGATAATAATGGACATTTGGAGTTTAAATCGAATGCTCAATTATCTCCATATTTGGCAAATTTAGGAACTCAATACACTCGCTACGATTTTAGAACAATCCTTCACTTTAAATCCATCTATTCAACCTTGATGTATAAACTCATAAGGCTACATCTGGGACAAAATAGGACAACGTTCATTTACAGCATTGACGAGCTTAGGAAGCTATTGCAAGTAGATAAAGATAAATATAATAATTTGAATGACTTTAAGAAGCGTGTTCTCGAACCAGTGAAACTTGAACTCAAACAAATAAATGGTATTCCAATACATTTTGATTATGAAAATTGTGGTAACAAAGTTAGAAATGTAACTCATTTACAATTTACTGTATTTACAGCCTTCGAACTTAGTCAATCTGAAAAACAAGATTTTTTGGAAGCAACCACTATTAACCCAAAATTAGTCAATCTGAAATTAGAAGAAATTTTGGTAACGAAATATAATTTTAGGGAAAATCACCGTAACATAATTCTAAACGACACGGATAAATTAAATAAATTTGCAACACTTCACATTGAGTTTGAAAATAATTTGCATCCAAAAGTCAAGAATAAAACGGCTTATATACTGGCGTGTTTAGAGATGATTGCCAAGAAAACAACGAAGGTTTAGATAGTGGTGGTAACTAATTTCTATAAACCATCTGAATGAAACTGTGTGAAATAAAACTTATCCATTTCCAATAAAATACATCATAAACGTCTCAAAAAATGTTCGGATTAATCCCAAATTAGCTACATAATGCTTTTTAGGAGATTTTTTATTTTGAGAATATAAATATTAGGCAAAGCATACTATCAATGTAATCTTCTAAAAATCAACTCATTATACACTAAATATATTCAAAAAAAGATATACGAAGCGACTGAGAATTAAATAGAATTAATCACACGGGCTTGATATAATCAATAACTAATTCTCAAAGCCATAAATTAATTTAGTTGTAATTCGTGATTGTACTTAACTGCTCGTACTTCATCATGGTATCAGCAGAACGGAGTGAGCTAACAATTAAAAATTAGAACTAACTTTGAAAGCACTGATTTTCAAAAATCCAGACACGTAGATTTGAAAAATAGCTAAAAGATATTTCTACTCTTCAATTGTATCCAAAAAGTCATAAAACTCCTTTTTACTCTTGAACTTCAATTTATGGTTAATATTTTTGCGATGAGTTTCAACATTGTAAAAACTTATATTTAACATATTTGCAATTTTTTCGGTAGTTTCTTCTTGTTTAATGAGCCTCAATATTTCCATTTCTCGCTTTGTGAATTGATGTTTATTGGCAAAACTATCATTTTCACTTATTGCTTTCACATTGTTTTGGAACGCAAATATTTTCTCACCCTTCATCACTTTTTTTAGCGTTTCAATGAGTTGAATAGCAGGAGTAGTTTTGGTAATATAAGCATCTACTCCCTCTTTTTTGAAAAGCTCTATTTCTTTCTTATCAGCATACATAATCACAATTACGATTTTCGTATCGCTATCCCAAGCATTTAATTGCCTAACTACCTCTAAACCATTGAGATAAGGCATATTATAATCTACAATAATAAGGTCTGCCTTTAGAGAAAAACATTTAATTTGAGCTTGACGACTATCGTAAACTTGTTCAACGACCTCAAAAAAACCTGATTCTTTCAAAATAAGTCTCATTCCTTCATTAAATAGGGCGTGGTCATCAATGATTATTACTTTCGTTTTCATAGGGAATTTCAATGATAAAACTTTTACTACTTGGGTTTGAGTCAATGATAATTTTTAAATTATTTGAAAAGAGGTTTGATAGTCGAAAAGTGAGGTAAAATAATTAAAAGTGGAGTCTTAAGTACACTGTTTAATAAGTTATTTCAACTTCCGAAAGTTCTAAAACTTTCGGGAAGTTCTCCAATCAAACATTTTAGGATGAAAATTATTCAGAAAACTTATTAAACAGTGTACTTAAACAGTGCATTAATAATCAATTTTTACCTCAAAACGGGGGTTACCCCCTATGTTTCACAAAAATAATCTATTCTAATTTTGTCAGTAGTAAAACCCACTCATCATATCACCACATCCAAAACCATGCACACAAAATATTTACTTCTCATAGTATTGAATTTATTGATATTTAGTATCTCTTCAAAAGCCCAAACTGCCGAAGACAGAGCGAAAATTGTTGAGGAGTATAAAGCTCAAAATAAACAATCAAAAAATGCTCGTCAGTCGGCAGAAACCGCTTTGAAGCAAGAAGCCACTGCCACCAATTTAAAAGTACAGGCCTATCTTCAAAAGCATCCAACTTTCAAGAGAACTTTCGTAAAAAACGGTTCATTTTATTTTCTGAAAGACATTGATGCAGACGGAAACCCTGTTTATATCAATACCAAAAGCAACGTAGAATCAGGAACTTTGATTAAAGCAAATCAACTTTATTCGGGCGGTACTTTGGGTGTTAATATTACAGGTCAGAATATGGTCGTTGGAATTTGGGACGGTGGACAGGTGCGGGCAACGCACGAATTGCTCACAGGCAAAGTGGCGATGCAGGCAGGACAATCGCTGGATGGTAGTAAAATAGAAAATGGGGTAACTACCTATCCAGGAAATGACCATCAAACCCATGTATCGGGAACAATCGTGGGCAAAGACATTGCCAATCAACCCTCAGCACGGGGTATTGCCTACAGTGCAACGGCTCTCAATTATGATTTTAGTGATGATTTTGCCGAGATGGCACCTTTTGCCGCTGGAGGATATTTGATTTCTAATCACTCTTATGGTGGAGCAAATGATAATACTACACCCCTTTGGAAATTTGGAGCGTATGACAGAGAAGCCCAAAAATGGGATTCGCTTACAAATGTTAATAGTTACTATCTTCCTTTTGTAGCGGGAGGGAATGAGCAATCTAATAATGGAAATTCCGCAAAATCTGGTTATGATTTGATGACAGGTTCGTCAGCATCCAAAAATGCAATGACCGTTGGGGCATTAAACGCCGACAAGTCAATGTCAACTTATTCAAACTGGGGACCTACCGATGATGGGCGTGTAAAACCCGAAATTGTAACCAGAGGTACAGGGATTAACTCATCTGTATTTGCTAACCAAACCACTAATATTCCTTCTGATAATTCGTACAGTGGCAGTGGTGTCGAGTCGAGCGGTACTTCTTATGCTGCACCCGCTGCTGCTGCCTCAGGTCTTTTATTACAACAATATTATAAAAGTCTGTATGGCAATTATATGAAAGCTGCTACCCTAAAAGCTCTGATGTTGGGAACTGCCGAAGACTTAGGACAAGCAGGACCAGACCATAAATTTGGTTGGGGTTTGCTCAACGTTGAAAAAGCCGCTAATGTTATCAAAGCAAAAAGTACAGAAGGAAACCCTACGGCACAAAGTACATCTCCTAATTCTACATTAACGAGAGGCTCATACATGGAGGAAATAACGTATAATTTACTCCCATATATACAAACTGACCCCAACCGATTGGAAATTAATCGTTGGGTGATTGCCAGAGGTGGCGAACCTTTAATTATATCAATGGCTTGGACAGACGAAAAAGGTACGGAGCAAACATCAGCAAATGGCACCGACCCCACCACATCAAGATTAGTACATGAATATGATATGTTGGTGAGAATTACCTCTCCTTTTAGTGATACCAGACCTTGGAAACCAAGTGGTATGGCTAACAGAACAGCAGATGCAACCGTGCAAACGGGCTGGTTTGAAGTTAATAATAATAATTACAAACAAGTTAAAATCTTAAATCCAGTAGCAGGAGGGGAGTATAGAATTGTGATAAGAAAAAGTGCTACTTCGCCCGCTACGCTTATGCCACTATCGTTGGTAGTAACTGGTACTGCTGTTGCCCCACCTGCTGCTTTTGCTCAAACTCGCTGTGCTGGACAAACCGTGGCAAATTTGGTAGCTACTGGTACTGACATCAAATGGTACGCTGCTTCTTCTGGTGGTACGGCATTGGCAACCACAACGGTATTGGCTTCGGGTACTTACTACGCTTCCCAAACTTTGGATGGTTCAGAAAGTTCAAGAAGGGCAGTCAGTGTTACTGTCAATGCTACTGTAACGCCTTCGGTAAGTATTGCTCCTACAACATTTTGTGCAGGAACATCTGGAAACTTAACCCTTACGGTTACTAATGGAGGAACAAATCCGACTTATGCTTGGACAAGAAATGGAGTAGCTTATTCATCACTTCAGAATATTACTCTTAACAATGCCATAGCCAACGATGTTTATGCTGTAACAGTAACACCTCCAACTTCAGCCTGTGCAAATCCCACAACGGCAACGGCAAGTATTACCATAAGTGCAAGTCCTCAAGCCCCAGCAACGAGTCCTATTGCTTATAATCAGGATGCAACAGCAGTTCCACTTGTGGCTACTGCCGATGCCAATAGTAGTTTAAGATGGTATGGTACGTCACAAACGGGTGGTTCTGCAAGCACTACTGCTCCAACACCAATTACTACTAACCCTGGAATGTTTACTTATTATGTAAGTCAAGTAAATGCGGCAGGTTGTGAATCACCAAGAGCCTCTTTAACGGTTACTGTAAATGCAGGCAATTCAACACCAGCACCAACAGGTACGGCTTCACAAACATTTTGTTCAGGAAAAACCGTAGCCGATTTAGTAGCAACAGGTACTGCTATCAAATGGTATGCTACTGTTTCGGGTGGAAGTATGTTACCTACCAATACGCAATTAGTTAATGGTACCATTTATTATGCTACTCAAACAATTTCAAATGTAGAAAGTGCTGCTCGTTTGGCTGTTACTGCCACTGTCCATATTACACCAAACTTTACAATAGGAACAGTTACCAACCCAACGCCACCAAACGCACCAGATGGCAATATCGCTTTCAGCAGTAACCTCACGAATGGCAATTATACACTTACTTATAAAGGTGTGGGAAATTCCAAAAATGTAAGTGTAGCTGGCGGAGCTTTCAACCTAAACGGTCTAATATCAGGGATATACAGTGCATTTTCAATTAATAATAATGGATGTATAGGTATCGTGAATTCATCGGTAAGTTTGACTAATACTACCACCAATGTCATAAGTATCGCTACTGGAAATTGGGAATCAAACACCACTTGGAATGTAGGAAGAGCACCACAAGCTGGCGATGTAGTGATAATTGATGCTGGTCATACGGTAAGGGTAAATGCTACTACCACAGTAAAAGACATGACTGTCAAAGGTATATTGAACTATGGAGCATCTGGTATTGCGGTCAATCTTGGACTTTAATAAAATAACTATCTAAAATGCCAAAAGGTGGAAATCACACCCAATTCAGGAGTTATTTTTAATGATAATACCAAAAAACTAAAATTAGGATTCTGGATTAAAAACATATCAAATATTATGAAAACTTACCAACAAAAAGGTAATAATGCACTCTTAATTTTGAATCACAAAACATCGGTCAAAGTATTGATTAATAGCGTAATACTCATAAAAGGAGATGTTAATTATACTAAATTTTACTTGGAAGGAGGCAAAGAAAGAATCGTGTCACATTCCATAAAATTTTATGAGAATCATCTTGAAAATAACGGATTCATACGTGTGCATCGTGCATTCATGATTAATCCAAATTATATAAAAACCTACAATTCAGAACAAGAAGTTTTGACAATGAGTAATGGACAAATAGCCAATATTTCAAGGAGAAGACGTAATGTATTGAAAGGAGTAGTTGCCTAAAATTAATATTCTAAAATTCTATCTTATGCGAGAGAGTCAAACATCGGCGGTGGCGGCTGACTGATAATTGACTCCTGCATGGGATAGATTTTGGTTTTAACCACACGGTCAGTCGGTGAGTAAAATAGGCACAGTGCGTTTAAAACGGAAACATTCACTCAATGCAACAAAATTGGGCTATTCTCCATAAAATTATTACAGGGTTAATTTAAACCGCCCAACCTGTTATTTAGTTTCGGAATTATCTACTATTTGTCGCAAGACAAAATTAGACCACGGATAGAACAGATAAAACAGATTTACACTGATTTTTCTTTAAATTTATGGAAGTATGTACTTAATGTCGCAAAACCTCACCCCCCCTCTCCGATGGAGAGGGGTTGGGGGTGAGGTTTTTTCGACTCAAA
The DNA here is from genome assembly GCF_034931005.1 of Arcicella sp. LKC2W. Classification (NCBI taxonomy): domain Bacteria; kingdom Pseudomonadati; phylum Bacteroidota; class Cytophagia; order Cytophagales; family Flectobacillaceae; genus Arcicella; species Arcicella sp. LKC2W. Next base: position 91,935 of record NZ_JAYGIN010000021.1, on the reverse strand, counting down.
TTTAACTTGCGACATTAAGTATTCCGTAAATTTATCCGTGTAAATCCGTTGAATCAGTACAATCTGTGGTCTAATTTTATTCTGCGACAAATTGTAGATAGTTCCGAAAGCTTTTAAACCAATGCGTTGTTTAAACTTTCTGTTTGGTATTTTTAATATTGAGCCAATTCAAAGGTATTTCTTTTGTTGTAGGTTTATTTACAAAAACGATGGCAAAATAAAGCAACCAACAGTAAATGAGTAATTCAAAACGTGATTTCTTCAATTCTTAACACTTTCAAAGTGTAAGTAGAAAAGCCAATCAAATAGGCTTTCATTCTATAAATGCGGAATAGGTAGTCAATATTTATGCTTTATAGCCCTAAATCATCTATACGTTAGCTCTTAACATTCTTTCTTTAAAATAGTTATTGTCCATACATGGACAATTTAAGTGGCAATATGTACTTTCTGAGGTTATATTAGGTATTTGAAAAAAAATAAATGTACTTTTAGAACGCTCTTTATATACGTCCAGGCATCAATCGGAGTTTTTCAAATAAATTACAATGATGAAAATGCGTAAGTAGTAATAATTCATTTTCCAACTTAAATCCTATGACAATTATGCCAGAAAAAGTTAAAGAATATTATCTTTTAGCAGTACAAGATTTGAATGTACGCATGGTTAACAATCACCCCCAGTGGTATAATCATGTGGTTAATTTACCCACACAACAACAAGCAGTCTATACAACTTTATTGTTAGATTATCAGGTCAAAACGGAGGGATTTAGCGGTTATCTCGCCAGTTCATTTGGGATGTTTGCCTCACAAGCACTCTCGAATTTAGAAAAAATTGGAAGTATCGAACACTTCAACGTTTTGCAAAATGTATTGAATTCTTTAAATGGAGAACCAATTGAAGACCTTAGCCATTATGACAAACAGTATCAAGCCATTGAGCATGAAAATTTGGACGACTTATTAGAATCTTTTTTGGAGGAAAATGCTTAACATTACCTAATCACTAAATAATCGAGCAGGCGAAAGCCTGCTTTTTTTATGAGTAAAATTTGGGATTATCATCTAAAACCATGAACTCTCAATGAATAAAATTACGGAAATATCTACTATTTGTCGCAGAATAAAATTAGCCCACAGATTGTACTGATTCAACGGATTTACACGGATAAATTTAAAGAAAAATCAGTGTAAATCTGTTTTATCTGTTCTATCCGTGGTCTAATTTTGTCTTGCGACAAATAGTAGATAATTCCGAAAAATTATACCAAAGCTTTTTGTGATTTTATTCTGCGTCAAATGATTGAGAGTTCTGTTGATTTTGAAGATGTATCATAATTCTTGAAATGTTTTCCTCTTTTAAAAAGATTGGGAAATGACCAAAATAGTTTTGGCAGGATTTAAGTGTATAGAACTTACGTAAAATTGATTGAAGGCAATTTCATTTGTTGAAAATTAGATAATCAGTTTAACCGAGTTTATGAAACAGTTTATTTCTGATAACCTTTCATTATCGGAAGTAAAATTCAGATTAATCATTTTAATCCCTAAAATAGAAAAATGACTTATTTTGAGAAAGCAGTCATGGCAGCGGTAGGTTTCCCCGAATTATCGAAAGCCCCCAAATTATACCCAACCCAGTTATAGGCTTGCGGTTCCCAATAAAGAACGCCCAAACCTTTTCCTTCTGAAACTGATTTTGTCTTTACGATTAAATCACTAATAAATTGCTGGCAATCTTCCGCTTTGTCCCAAGGCATACCAACTTCTACAATCATCACTTCCTTATGATAGCGAGCCACCATATCGTTCATATTTACTAAACATTTAGCATTGGCAGTTTGCCAGTCAGTACCTGCCCAAGTTGGATATAGGGACATTCCAATAATATCATATTTCACTCCGTTTGCCGTCAAACCATCAAACATCCATCTGAATAAATTATTGTCGTGACCATTGGCAAGATGCACAATTACTTTTGATGTGGGAAAAACAGACTTAACGGCATCATAACCAGCATTTATCATCTGAGTAAAACCAGCCATATTGATGGAAGCCTTGCCAGTTGGCCAAAGCATTCCATTATTGGTTTCATTCCCGACTTGAACCCACTCTGGAGAAATATCATTTTTCTTTAATTCGGTTAAAACTTCGGTTGTATGCTTCCCAATTGCCGATTTTAACCCTTCCAAATCTAAATTTTGCCAAGCTTTAGGTTTAGTTTGCTTTGAGGGGTCAGCCCAATCATCACTATAATGAAAATCAATCATAATTCTCATACCTAAGTTTTTGGCACGAATAGCCTTAACCACAACATCAGCCGTATGATTGTAATTGGAAGCAGGATTTACCCAAACTCTTAAACGAATACTATTCATTCCCAAAGATTTCATGAGTGCAAAACAATCCATTTCTTTACCTGAGGAATCGTAGAATTTTCGTCCAGAAGCTTCCATTTCAGTTATCCAACTAATGTCTGCTCCTTTCACAAAATCGGTATTGAGCTTATGATTTGACTTCATATTACTGATATTGCTACTGATAAATAACAACATTATTCCTAAAAAAATAAAATTCCTTCTTTTCATAATCATTTGTATTTCAATTAATTACATAAATAAATCTACTAAATAAAAAATCTTAAATAACGGTTTTAAAAATTAATAAGATTCATACCATTTTAAAATCTCCTCAAATAGCTAAACGGAACTATCAACAATTTGTCGCAGAATAAAATTAGACCACAGATTGTACTAATTCAACAGATTTACACGGATAAATTTAAAGAAAAATCAGTGTAAATCTGTTTTATCTGTTCTATCCGTGGTCTAATTTTGTCTTGCGACAAATAGTAGATAATTCCGTAATCTAAATACAGTCTGCCTTCAAAATCTACTTATCAAAACCCTTAAAATCACCTACAAAGGAGAATAGTATCTAAAAATTCATTCGGTAATTTGCCAATACTTTCATTAACTTATCCTCATAAAAAACGATGAACCTCAAACCTTTCTCTATTTGTCTATTCATAATATGTACTTTTTGTCTGTTGAATCAACTTATTTTAGGCAATACGCCTTGTAAAGTCACGGCTTTAAGATGTGAATATTTAGCTAATCCTTTAGGAATTGATGCCACTTCGCCACGTTTTACTTGGCAGTTGGCGGATATTCGACAAGGGGCAAAGCAAAAAGCATATCAGATTTCGGTCAATACTGATTCGATGGCTTTGAGCAAAGGCACGGGTAATGAATGGAATTCTGGTCAAAAAAATACTTCACAAACTTTGGTGAGTTATCAAGGTAAATCTTTGCAAGCCTTTACCAAATACTTTTGGCGGGTGAAAATTTGGGATAAAGATGGACAAATTGTACAATCTGAAATAGCGACTTTTGAAACGGGCATGATGAACATGGGCAATTGGCAAGGTGCTTGGATTAGTGATTCGAGGGATGTAAATATTAAACCTGCTCCTTATTTTAGAAAGGCTTTTCAGACCAATAAGCAAATCGTTTCGGCACGGGCTTACATTGCCGTTGCGGGTTTGTACGAACTGTATATTAATGGTGAAAAAATCAGTAATCACCGCCTCGACCCAATGTACACTCGTTTTGATAGACGTACTTTATATGTTACGCACGATGTCACGAAGCAATTACAAACGGGCAAAAATGCCATTGGCGTACTCTTGGGCAATGGTTGGTACAATCATCAATCAACTGCCGTTTGGTATTTTCACGAAGCTCCTTGGCGTGGTCGTCCCACTTTTTGCATGGATATTCGGGTAAAATATACCGATGGAACAAGCGAAGTAATTGCTTCGGGTAAAGACTGGAAAACGGCTTTAAGTCCAATAATATTCAATAGCATTTACACCGCAGAACATTACGATGCCCGACTGGAACAAGCTGATTGGAACAAAGCTAATTTTGATGATAAAAACTGGAAAGATGTTATTTTCAGAACTGCTCCTTCTAATAATATCGTGGCTCAGGCTCTACAACCAATTAGAAATGTGGAAGAAATTTCGAGTAAAAGTTTGAATAAAATCAATGACACTACTTTCGTTTTTGACTTAGGCAGAAACATTTCAGGCGTAAGTAAAATCAAGGTTTCGGGCAAAGCAGGAACGATTTTACGCTTAAAACACGCTGAAAGATTATATCCAAACGGCAGGGCAGATTTATCGAATATTGATGTCCATTATCGTCCGACGGATGATAAAGACCCTTTTCAAACGGACATTATTACACTTTCGGGAAGGGGAGAAGAAAGTTTCATGCCACATTTTAATTATAAAGGTTTTCAGTATGTAGAAGTGACGAGTTCAGAGCCAATTGAACTGAAAAAGGAAAGTCTTTCGGGCTATTTTATGCACAGCGATGTCCCTGCGGTGGGGAAAGTAAATACATCAAATCCGACGATAAATAAAATCTGGACGGCAACTAATAATGCGTATTTATCAAATTTATTTGGCTACCCAACCGACTGTCCGCAAAGAGAGAAAAATGGTTGGACAGGCGATGCTCATATCGCCAGCGAAACAGGTTTGTATAATTTTGACGGCATTACTATTTACGAAAAATGGCTCGCCGACCACCGTGACGAGCAACAAACCAATGGCGTTTTGCCGTCCATTATTCCTACCGATGGTTGGGGTTATGAATGGGGAAATGGCCCAGACTGGACAAGTACCATTGCTATTATTCCTTGGAATATTTATTTGTTTTATGGCGACACCAAAATTTTGTCAGACAATTATGAAAACCTCAAACGTTATGTCAATCATATTGAGTCCATTAGCCCAAATGGATTAACTACTTGGGGATTAGGCGATTGGGTTCCTGTAAAATCAAAAACACCCGTAGAATTAACGTCTTCCGCTTACTATTTTGTGGATGTCACCATTTTGGCAAAAACGGCAAAATTATTTGACAAAACCGCAGATTTTGAAAAATATTCAACTTTGGCAGAAAAGATAAAAACCGCTTTCAACAACAAATATTTTAACAAAACAACGGGGATTTATGGAAGCGGATTCCAGACGGAATTAAGCGTTCCCTTGTATTGGGGTTTAGTGCCAGAAGAATTTAAGGCTAAAGTTGCCAACAATTTAGCCAAACGAGTAGAGGCTGACAATAACCATTTGGATGTGGGATTATTAGGTACAAAAGCCATTTTGAATGCTTTAAGCGAGAACGGTTATGCAGATGTGGCCTATAAAATAGCTTCGCAAGAAACCTTTCCATCTTGGGGTTGGTGGATTGCCAACGGTGCAACAACACTTTTTGAAAACTGGCCAATTGATGCCAAAAGTGACATTTCGATGAATCATATTATGTTTGGCGAAATTGGAGCTTGGTTGTACAAAGGCATCGGGGGAATCAAGCCAGACGTTACACAGGCTGGGTTTAAAAATATCATTTTAGCCCCCAATTTTGTCGAAAATCTAAACGCTTTTGAGGCTTCGCATGATAGTCCACAAGGAAAAATTATTTCATCTTGGAAAAGGGAAGGAAAGAAGATTGTTTATAATATCACAATTCCAGCTAATGCAACGGCAACGGTAATATTAAATGTCAAGTTAAATCAGCACATTCAAAAGCAATATTTAGTAGAAGAAAAAAATACTTCACCCACACATAAACAATTAAAAATCAATACATTAACTTCAGGAAGTTATCAGTTTGAAATTCAATAATGTATCAATTATTTATGATGATGATGTTTTTTTGATAAACTAAAGGCGATTTTCAAACAATATTTTTGAATTGGCAATTAAAATTTGACATGGTATTTGATTGAGCATTGTAACAGAATTAACAATACATTTGTCATCAATTATCAAAAAAAATACGATGAGACAAAAACAAAATACAATGTTCACTTTAACCTTTGTTAAACAGTATTTATCACATCTCATCACTTGGCTGATATTGTTTCTTTTGCCTTTTATTGGCTATTTGTACGAGCCAAAAAAAATCAGTGATTTCAATTTTTACTTCGTCAAAACACACTTTCTGAACATTCTTTTTATTGCTACTTCATTTTATTTGAACATCTATTTTATTGCTCCAAAATATTTTTTCGATAAAAAACGGATAAAATTCACGGTTCTAATTTTCATACTTTTATCAATTTATATTTTCTTTAATTATCTAACCATTCATTTTAGTCCTGTCGAAGAATTCAAGCGGTTTGAGGAGCAAAATATATTTTTCATTCGCTTAGTTATTGGTCCCACCATCATCTTTTTATTATGTATTCTGACGAGTACCATGTTATTTCTCTATGAAGAACAAGCCAAGCAAAAGGAACTCAATAAACTGATAGAACTTGAAAAAACTGCCGCCGAACTGAGTATGCTAAAATTGCAGATTAGTCCCCATTTTTTGTTCAATACCCTCAATAATATTAGATGGTTAATCAGAAAAAAATCAGATTTATCGGAGGAATCAGTCATGAAACTTTCCGAAATTCTGAGATATATTTTGTACGAAGTGGAAGGCAATAAAGTGGAATTTAGCCGAGAAATGGAACATTTGAAGAATTTTATTGAATTACAAACGCTTCGTTTACCAATAGAAGGCAATGTAGTTTTTAAGGTAGATGAAAACATCAATAATTTTTTAATTGAACCTTTACTTTTTATTCATTTTGTTGAAAATGCCTTTAAATATGGCATTGACAGCAAAAATGCTCCCGATATAGCATTTGAATTTTTAAAAACCCCCAAAGGAATTTTGTTTAATTCCAAGAATAAAATTCTTTTAAAACAAACCACAATACATCATGAAGGAATAGGACTGACCAACATTCAGAGACGATTAGAATTACTCTATCCCAATCGTCATGAACTGACTATCAATCAGATAGACGATTATTTTCAAGTAAAACTTAAACTTATTTTAGATGAAAATTAGGTGTATTTTAATCGACGATGAACCCTTTGCTTTAAATATTTTGGAAGACGATTTATTGGACTTTGCCCATGTAGAAATTCTTGAAAAATTTAATAGCCCGATGGAAGTGCCTGATTTTTTACAAAAAAATGAGGTCGATTTGATATTTTCGGACATTCAAATGCCCGAAATGCTTGGAACGCAGTTCATTAAAAACTTAGAAAAACCTCCGTTAGTCATTTTCACCACGGCTTTTCATCAATACGCTTTAGAAGGTTTTGAGTTAAATGCAGTTGATTATTTGATGAAACCAATTCGAAAAGAAAGATTGGCAATTGCCCTAAAAAAAGTAGAAGACCAACTCACTCTTCGTGAAAAACTTAATGAGGAAAATGAAGAAAGCTCTATTTTAATTAACGTTGAATATCAGAAAGTTAAACTACTTTTTAACGAAATTATTTATATCGAAGGGCTAAAAGATTACGTCAAAATTTATCTAACCGACAGAGTTCATCCACTCATGACTCGAAGCAATTTGAGAGGAATGGAGAGTAAATTGCCCGAAAAATATTTTACCCGAATTCACAATTCATACATTATCAATAAACAAAAAATTACAGGATTTCATCAATCAAAAGTTTCATTATCAACAGTAGAATTGCCCGTTGGCAAAAAATATGTAGATAGCATAAAAGCTCTTTCTGAATAGATTATTGGTTACTGGAAATTAGTTCTACTTTGGTACTCTTGAAAAAAGCCGTAGGCTTGCCCCATCTTTTCACCCCGAAATTCATTTCGGGGTGAAAATGACCAAAAACCTTTCAATATTCCTTTTCTTTTCCCCGAAATAAATTTCGGGGCTACAAAATCTCCCGAGCCTACGGCTCTTTTAGGACAAATTTTTAAAATGCCAAAATAGAATTGGTTATTGGTAGTCAAACTTATTTCTATTTCTCCTCATTACGCTCCCTGAATCCTCACAGATATACACTTGCTATTCATTGCTATACAAATGGTTGATTGAATCAATCTTCTTTTACACCTTTGACCCAAGTTTTTGATTCTGATAATCAATCGACTTCGTTCAATTAAAAATAAATACATAATGAAAATTTTACTCTCTGCTCTATTGGCAGCATTTATTTCGTTCACAAGTGTTGCCCAAATGCCTTTTGGAGCTCCTGCCAAAGGAGGAAAAGCCCCAGAAATGAACTTCGGAAAGGTTTTCGGAAAAATCGTTGACGAACAAGGAAAACCCGTTGAATTTGCTTCGGTTGTCCTTTTAAAAACAGTTCAAGATACTGCCACAAAGCAAAATAAAGATATTTTAGTAAAAGCAGTTCAAGCAGAAATGAATGGTGAATTTAGCTTTAAAGACTTGCCTGTTATGGGACGTTTGAAGCTGAAAATCAGTTCAGTAGGTTATAAAAACCTTGAAATGCCGATTGCTTTTCAGTTTCCTAAAATGGATGGAAGTTTTACGCCACCAAAACCTGGTCAACAACCAGACCCTGCTATGATTGCTAAATTTATGGCTGGTTTCGAGAAGGATTTAGGTAAACTAAAACTTGATACGGATAGCAAAATTTTAGATGCAGTAGTGGTAAAAGCGACCAAAGCACTCGTGGAAATGGATATTGATAAAAAAACATTCAATGTTGATAAAAATATCGTAACTGCTGGTGGAACTGCCGTTGATGTGATGCGAAATATTCCTTCGGTACAAGTGGATATTGATGGAAATGTGAAAGTTAGAAATGCGGCTCCAACGGTATTTATTGACGGAAGACCAACCACGCTTTCTTTAGACCAAATTCCTGCGGATGTGATTGAAAAAGTTGAGGTAATTACCAATCCCTCAGCCAAATACGATGCTTCTGGCAGTATGGCGGGTATTATCAACGTGGTTTTGAAGAAAAATAAACGCAATGGTTATAACGGTTTTGTCAATGCAGGAGCTGACCGTTTTGGCGGTTCAAATGTGATGGGAAGTTTTAATCTTCAACAAAAGAAAGTAAACCTTTCATTGATGATTATGAACTTCAATATGAGAAATAATACGAATGGATATAGCGAAAGAACAAGTACAATTGGCGGAGTAAATGCTAATGTTTACCAAGATATTGAAAGCAAAACAAAAGGTTCAATGACGTTTTCAAGATTGGGTTTAGACTATAATTTGACTAATAAAACAAGTTTATCAATGGCAGGAATTTTTGGAAGTGGAAAATTCTCTCCTTCAGAAGACATTGATATTCAGAACACTACAAACGGATTTACCAGTTATAGCAATCGTATTTCTGCTTCAGAACGTAGCTTTAAACCAAGAGGTGGGCAATTGGGTTTAAAACATTCTTTTGCTAAGTCAGGCGAAGAATTAACTGTTGACCTAACTTATTTTGGAGGTACAAACAAAAATGATGGTTTGTATTCAACCAATTATCTAAATGGAACGCAAATTACAGGAACACAAATTCAGAAAAATATCGGTTCGGGAGATAATAAATTTATGACGTTTCAGACTGATTATGTGAAGCCTCTAAAAAATGAAATAACCCTCGAAACAGGTCTAAGATTTCAGCTTAATGAACTGTCAAACATCAACGATAACAGTTTGAAAGCGGTAGGAAGTGACACTTACAAAAATATTACTTCGGCATCTACCAATTACGAAAGTACAAACAATGTATATGCTGCTTATATTTCAGTAGCAGGAAAAGTGAAAAAGTTGTTTTCGTACAAAGTGGGTTTAAGAGGTGAAAGTTCTGCTTATGACGGAAAATTATTGAATACGGGCGAAAAATTCAGCAATAATTATCCAATAAGTTTGTTCCCATCAGTGTTTTTGAGCAAAAACTTAACCCAAAGCGACCAAATTCAATTGAGTGTAACTCGTAGAGTAAATCGTCCGAATTTCTTTCAATTAATTCCTTTTGTAGATTACAGTGATAGTTTAAATATTACACGTGGTAATGCCGATTTAGTACCAGAATTTACCACCTCAAGTGAGTTTTCATATAGCAAAACCAAAGGTTCAGCTACGTTTCTAACTTCGGTTTATTATAAGCACACAAACAACCTGATAACCAGATATTTGAATCAAGAAGTTAATCCAATTAGTGGTAAACTTGACCTTATTAATACGTACATCAATGCTAATTCAAGTATTAATTACGGAGCAGAATTTACCTATACTAACAAGATTGTAAAATGGTGGGATTTAACGGCAAATGTCAACTTTTATAATTCAAAAATTAACATTGATAATATCGACAAAATATCATCAACGGAGGCTCTTTGGACAGTTTTTGGAAAGTTAAATAATAACATTAGTCTTCCTAAAAAATGGGTCATTCAACTTTCTGGCGACTATCAAGGTAAAACAAATTTACCTATAACACAAAATCAAGGAATGGGTGGCCCACCAATGAACCAAGCTCAAAGTTCATCACAGGGGTATATTAAACCGTTTTATGGTTTCGACGTAGCAGTTAAAAAGACATTCTTGAAAAATGATTTAGCATCAATTACGCTTTCGGTTAATGATATTTTCAAAACCAGAGGAAATACTCAAGTATCAACGGGTGAGGGCTTTACACAGACTTATTATAGAATATCAAATCCACAAATTGTTCGTTTGAATCTTTCGTTCCGTTTTGGTAAAATGGATATGAGTTCACTCAAGAAAAGCAGTAATTCTTCAAGCATGGAAGGAATGCAAATGCAGTAATATTGAATTACAAATTTAAAATAAAAGAGCAGGCATAGTGTCTGCTCTTTTATTTTAAATCCGATGAACAGCGAAATTTATACTAATTATAAAAAGATACAGAACTTTAAACTATTTGTCGCAGAATAAAATTAGCCCACGGATAGAACAGATAAAACAGATTTACACTGATTTTTCTTTAAATTTATCCGTGTAAATCCGTTGAATCAGTACAATCTGTGGTCTAATTTTATTCTGCGACAAATTGTAGATAGTTCCGTTGTTTTTCTTGTGACAAACTCATTATAATTCCGAAAATATATTGCTTATCCGAGTGACATTATTCAACACAAAAGATGTTTTTGAGGTTTGTGACTAAATTTTAGAATTAAGTAAAATAGTAATAATCAGTTACTATTTTTGTATTTTCCATGATAGTACATGAGTGTCAATCAGTAGAAATTGTATTTTTTTGTTGTAAAATAATAAAAAAGCTATTTTAGAGTACAATGTTTCAGGTAATTAAAGATATAGAAATTTGGGAATCCTTCAGAAACGGTGACGAAGATGCCTATTCTATAATTTATCGTGAACATATTAGTGCCATGTACCGATATGGCATGAGCCTTTCTTCATTATCCGAATATTTCGTTTTTGATTGTATTCATGACGTTTTTACAGAAATTTGGGCGAAACGTAAAACCATAACCACACCTACAAATATCCGTTCTTACTTGTTGAAAGCGTTAAAAAACCGAATGCAAAATCAAATTTTACGTCGAGAAAGTAAGTTTTTACCTATTAAAGATGGAGAATTTGATGAATTATGGGAAGATTCAATTTCAGATGAAATGGCATTTTTCAATAATTATGGTTTTTCAAAAGAAGAATTAGTCAATAAACTTATCGCACAATTACCCCCACGTCAGCAAGAAGCCCTTCGTCTTCGTTTTGTAGAAGAATTAGAATACAGTGAAGTTGCCAATGTGATGAGTATCAACCGCCAATCTGCTCAAAATTTGGTTGTTAGAGCTGTTGAAAAACTCCGTAAAACTTTCCCTTCGTTTAATTTATAAGCTCGAATTTTCTTTTAGAAGCTGTTTATGTTAATTTTTTGAACGTGAAAATGATAAGTTTTTGAGTGAAAATCATTCATAAAATTTAAGCATAACAGCGTTACGTTTCAATTTTATGAATGATTTGTAGCCTAAAAATTACTTTTTTTAACTCGAATAAATTAACCTAAACAGCTTCTTACTTAACAATGATACAAAATCAGGTTATGCTTGATTAATGGTGAGTTATAATACTAAACCCCAATACCTACTTATTTATAATTATTTCAATATTATTTAAAATTTTAGTGAGTATATAACCTCATACTGCGTGTCTTAACATCAAAGAATAAATTTTCAGAATGGAAAAAGACTATACAAAATATGCCGTATCAGATTTTCTGACTGATGATGAGTTTGTTGGACAACACCTAAAACCGACAAGCCTATCAGTGAATTTCTGGACTAAATGGCAGGCTCATCATTTAGACACCGCTTATACAGAAGCAGTTAGCATTCTTGAGTCAATTCGTTTAGGATTAAGCAGTTATGAAAATAATGAAATAACCGAAGACACTAAATCTTTCATTTTCAATAAAATAAAAGAAACCAATAGAAAGAAAAACATCTTCCAGTTTTCTAAATACCCAACACATTGGTTGGGTGTAGCGGCGGCTGTCATATTGGTTTGTTTAACTGTTTTTTTAACACATAAAACATCTTCCTACAATTCAAATTTAGCTGAATTGAAACAAGACGTTATCGAAAAAGAGAATCAACATAGAGAGGCTATTTTGGTACATTTACCCGATGGCTCGGCAGTAAAATTGGCTCCTAAAAGTAAAATTTCATATCCTGCCAATTTTGATAAAGATAAAAGAGTCGTTATTCTATTGGGAGAAGCAACTTTTGACATTGCCAAAGACGTATCCAGACCATTTTTGGTGTATGCTAATGAAGTAACAACAAAAGTTTTGGGAACACGCTTTAATGTAAAAGCTTATGAAAGTATGAAAGACATTGTGGTGTCGGTTGAAGAAGGCAAAGTAAGCGTTTATAAAAACAAGAAAAAGACCATTCACGAAAACGAATTAACAGGTGTGATTTTATTGCCCAATCAGCAGGCTATTTTTGACCGTGAATCTGACCAATACAACAAAAAACTTATTCAAAAACCAACTATTATCAATGCCAATCCAATCAGTTTTTCCTTTAATGAAACACCAATTGAAGAGGTTTTTAAAAGAATTGAAATAGCGTATGGAATTGATATAGAATTTGATGAAGGTTTGCTTCACGGCTGCCAAGTTACAGGAACATTCGACAATGAGAGCCTTTTTCAGAAACTCGACATTATTACAAAAATTATTGGAGGGTCTTATGAAGTAGTGGAAGGAAAAATTTTGATAAACTCAGTCGGTTGTCGAGAATAAATGAAATTTCAATTAAAAATATAATTTACAAACAAACCTATCAACTACCTTAAAATCTTCGAGGTATGATATAAATAAAAATCATTCCTATTTCTAAAAAAGCCAATGGTTCTCGAACAACCATTGGCGATGAAAGTCCCCAAAAATCAAAACAACCAAAATTTGGTTGAAGGGGATTGTTGTGTTCAAAATTTCTCAAAAATCAAACAAAACAATCAAAAGTATGAAAAAAAATCATGATTTAATCATCCAATGTATGAAAATTTCGTTGGTACAAATTCTCTTGGCTATCAATTTTGTAGCCTTTGGTTTTGCAAAAAATGCTGAAGCACAAGAGATTCTTAACCGAAAAATTAGTATTGAAGCGAATGACGAAAAATTAAAAAATATACTCATTCAAATTGAAAAAACCGCTAATGTAAAATTCTTTTATAGTCCACAAGCTATTAAAGCTAACCAAAAAGTTTCTGTAAAATGTCTCAATGAAAGTATTTCCTATACGCTTAATAAATTATTTATGCCACTCAATATTGACTATCAATTGAGCGGCAATCAGATTATTCTAAAGCAAAAGGAACAAATAATAAAACCTATCGAAATTTGGAAAATGAGCGATATAGAGTTTAATTCCAAACTCTCTGTTAAACAAAACATTACTGGTGTTGTAGTCAGTGAAAAAGGGGAATCTTTACCAGGGGTAAGTATCCAAATAAAAGGAACACAACAAGGTACAAGAACTGATTTGGACGGTCGATTTTCCATTGAAGTTCCCAACGAAAACGCCGTTCTTATTTTCTCTTTTATCGGTTATGTTTCACAAGAAATTAAAGTTGGGAATCAAGCTACAATTAAACTTACGTTGGTAGAAGACATTGCTTCTCTGGACGAAGTAGTGGTAACAGGCGTATTCGACAAACGTACTCGTATGGAATCATCTGTTGCCATTTCGGTACTGAATACCAAGCAATTACAAATGTCTGCCCCTCTAAGTGCGGCTGATTTATTGAAAAACATTCCTGGTATTTATGTCAATTCATCATTAGGTGAAATCCGTAATACCGTTTATTCTCGTGGCGTATCGGTAGGTTCAAATGATGGAGCTTCGGGATATTATTATATTTCGATGCAAGAAGACGGACTACCTGTTACCAATGCAACTTTCGGAAATTATGGGCCTGATTATTACCTTCGTTCAGATGCAACCTTGGGAAGATTAGAGGCTGTGCGTGGTGGTACGGCTTCTATTTTGGGAAATAATGCACCAGGTGGAATTTTCAATTATGTTTCTAAAACAGGCAAAAAAACATTTGAAGGCGAAATTCGTACAAAATATGGTTTAGAAGGCGACGGTATCAATCCATACTACAGAGTTGATGCAAATATTGGTGGCCCACTAAATAAAGACAAATCTTTAACATACAATATTGGTGGATTTTGGAGACAAGCTGACGGTGCAAGATACCCTGGCTATCCGATGAATAATGGCGGACAGATTAAGGCAAATATTGTAAAACAATTGAAAGGCGGTTCATTAAAGTTCTATGCAAAATTTTTGAATGATAAAAATGCGTGGTTTGAGTTTTTACCGACCATTGGTTTTACCGACCCTCAATTGCCCGCAGGTGTCAGCCAAACTAATTCAGTGTTGATTCCACCCGTTACGGCAGATGTTAGGGTCAACCAAACTAATGAAACTGTTCATTTTGATTCACGAGATAAAATTCATTCAAAGGATTTGTCGATAGGATTTAATTTTGACAAAACATTTGGCGATGGTTGGACTTTTGATAACAAAATGCGATACTCAGATAAAACTTCGCTTTGGAATACTACTGCGGTTGCTTATCCCTTTGCAGTAGATAATATCGTTTGGTATGCCATTGCAGGACAAATTGGACAATTTGGCAATTATTCGTTCAAAGATTTATCAACAGGTACTGAATTGGCGAATATTACACAAGCTCCCAATATCATTAACGGTCAGTTTGCAGGCTTTAATTTTACGGTAAATAAAAGTAATTTACCTGGTGCTTCTGTTCAGAAAAACTCTGTCTTATTCAACCCGCTCTTTTATCAAAACAATAATATGAAAGAGTTTATTGAGCAATTTTCTTTGACAAAACGCATCAAAGATATGAGTTTTACCTTCGGTGGTTTTTATGCTAATTCGAGTTTACATAGACTTTCAGGAACAGGAATTGGCGTGATGTATAGCCAAATGACCGCACCAAGACCAACGCCAACGCTTATTTCATATACAGGTTTTGATGGAAAAACGTATCAATTAACCAATGCTGATGGAGTAGTAGGTGGCAGCGGTAGAAGTGCTGCATTCAATATAATTGATGCGACCCAAAATAATGCAGCTTTATTTTTTGGTCATAATTGGCAAATGAATGAAAAATTAAATTTTGATTGGGGGCTTCGCTACGAAAATGTTGGTGTAGCAGGAACAAACCAAATTGCTTCAACTGTGGCACTGACGAATGGTGGTACAGACGGAAATCCATTAACATTATACGATAATAGTGAAGGTAAAATTACAAATACTTATACCTACGACAAGACAGTGAGTACCTTTTCGTATTCAGCGGGTTTAAACTATAAAATAACAGATAGTTACGCTATTTATGGGCGTTATTCAAATGGCAGTAAAGCCCCTGATATGGATGTATATGTAAACGTAAATTCAGATGCTACGCAGAAATTTTTAGACCCAATTGCTCAAAAAATTCAGCAAGTTGAATTAGGTTTTAAAACTAAAACAAGCAACGCTACTTTATTTATTACACCATTTTATAGTTTGTTGAATAACGTAGCTAATCAACAATCAGGACAAGAAACGGCTGATTTATCATCAATTTATGCCACACCTGTTTTGTATAATTCATTTGAAACTAAAGGAATTGAAATAGAAGGAAATCTTAATATTAACAAGCAATTATCTATCAAAGGAGTGGCAACTTTCCAAAAATCAACGGCAGTAAATTTCCGTTCTTGGATTTTGAATGCAAATGGAAAAACTGATGACCAAGTTTTAGATTTCTCTGGAAATGAAGCTGGTAATGTACCCCAAACGATGTTCAGAGTATCGCCAACTTATACAAATGATAAACTTTACGCTTCGTTAGACTGGACTTATATGGGGAGTCGCCAAGCCAATGTACCCAATGCTTTTAAATTACCTGCCTATACGCAAAGCAATTTATCTTTAGGTTACAATGTTTCTTCAAAAGTTTCATTACAAGGAAACATAAACAATATTTTTAATCAAAATGGCGTAATGGGCTGGTCGGCACCTGGTGGTTTTCCTGCTGCCCTCAACCGTGACGGTTTTACAAAAGCAATGCTTGAAGCCAACCCAAATGCCGTATATTCAACCGTGAGTATTCCACCAAGAGCGTACTTTTTGACGGTTAGTTATAAGTTTTAAGTACACGAGCAAAATAAATAAACATGAAAAAAACTAAAAAATCAATTTTAGTCTTGTGCATACTATCAAGTTTTGGTAGTTATGCACAAGATAAAAGTCAATTCCAAAGTCCGCCAAATTCGGCAAAACCACGTGTTTGGTGGCATTGGATGAACGGCAATATTTCCAAAGATGGTATCCAAAAAGATTTAGAATGGATGCAAAGAGTTGGTATTGGTGGTTTCCAAAACTTTGATGCCAACTTGATGACTCCTGTAATTGTGCCTAAAAAATTGGTTTTTATGCAACCTGATTGGAAGGATGCGTTTAAATTCACCACTGAATTGGCAGATAAAAAAGGACTTGAAATGGCAATTGCTGGCTCACCAGGGTGGAGCGTAACGGGAGGGCCTTGGGTTGAGCCTAAAGATGGCATGAAAAAATATGTTTTTACGGAAGCATTAGTAGAAGGCGGAAAAAAGCAAACGATTCAATTGCCTAAACTACCTGATGTTATCGGGAAATACGGCGATATTGAAACACATGGAGGCGGACTTATGGGTGGTTATGTTGGAGAAAAACCTCGTTTTTCAGCAGATGCTCTGGTTGTTGCTTATAAATTACCGAGCAACGAAAAACATTTATTAGACTTACAACCCAAAATGTCTAAAAGTGGGGGAGATTTTGACACCAAATTGATGCTCGACCACAATGCCAATACAACTTATCTTTTACCTCCGATGGAAGTAGGACAGGATATGTGGGTACAATATGAATTTGATTCACCTCAAACTTTCAAAGCGTTTGGGCTTGGAATGGGAGAAGCGGGCGAATTGTCTGAATTTAATGGCGGTCCTACCAATCGTAGTTTAAAAGTGAGTGATGATGGTGTGAATTTTAGAACGGTTGCTAAGGTTTCTAATACAACCTTGCCTTTTATCACGACACAAATTCCGACTACAACGGCTAAATATTGGCGTATTTGCTTTGAAACGCTCAAAGGAGAATTAAACCCTATCATGGCAATGATGGGCATGACAGGTGTTCCTAAGCCTTCAGGAACGAATATTTCGGAATTTGTACTTTTCAATACATCTCGTATCGACCAAGCCGAAGACAAAGCGGGTTTTTCAGCGTGGAAAGAAGATGGAAAATTGGCAGGAGCAAAAGACGTTGAGGCAATTCCGACGACAGATGTGATAGATTTAACAGGTAAAATGAATGTTGATGGAAGCCTTGAATGGGATGTTCCTGCGGGGAATTGGATGGTTGTTCGTTTTGGATATTCGCTTACGGGTCGCCAAAATCATCCTGCATCGCCAGAAGCGACGGGTTTGGAAGTGGATAAATTAGACAAAGAAGCCGTTAGAAAATACATCAATACGTATTTGGATATGTACAAAGATGCCACAGGTGGATTGATGGGTGCGAAGGGACTTCAATACATGATTTTGGATAGTTACGAAGCTGGACACATGAACTGGACGAAAGATTTTCCGCAAGCATTCAAGCAAAGACGTGGTTATGATATTATTTCATGGATTCCAGCATTGACAGGTAGAGTGGTAAGAAATCTTGAAGAAACTGAAAAATTCTTATGGGATTTTAGAAAAACCATAGGCGAAATGATTGCCGAAAATCATTACGACGTTATTGGCGAAGAATTACACAAACGTGGTATGAAACGCTATACAGAATCACATGAAAATGGACGTATTTATTTAGCCGACGGCATGGACGTAAAACGCAATGCAGATATTCCAATGTCTGCCATGTGGACTCCTGGAAGTTTAGCAGGTGGAAATGAAGAAGAAGCTCGCAGTGAAGGCGATATTAGAGAAGCGGCATCGGTTGCCAATATCTACGGACAAAACATTGTGGCGGCTGAATCTATGACTTCTATTCAAAATGCGTTTAGCTGGCATCCAGAAAAATTAAAACGTACTGCCGATATGGAAATGGCTTCGGGACTAAATCGTTTTGTGATTCATACCTCTGTGCATCAGCCACTTGACGACAGAAAGCCGGGATTCTCACTTGGACCTTTCGGACAATATTTTACTCGTCTGGAAACTTGGGCAGAAGCAGGTGGAAAGGCTTGGATGGGTTATTTAGGACGTAGTAGTTATATGCTTCAACAAGGTAAAAACGTAGCTGATATTCTTTATTATTATGGAGAAAATACCAATGTGACCTTAGTATGTAAAGATAAATTGCCCAATATTCCAGCGGGTTTTGAGTTTGATTTTGTCAATTCATCTGCACTGTTAAATGTCATTCAAGCGAAAGATGGAAAATTAGTTGCCAACAGCGGAAGTAGTTACAAGGTTTTGATGTTAGATGAATCAGCTAAATTTATGACTTTACCCGTGTTGAAAAAAATCAAAACTTTGGTAGATGCAGGGATAAAAGTAGTGGGTACAAAACCAGAAAAATCGCCAAGTTTAGCTGATAATGATGCTGATTTTCAAAAACTTGCGAATGAAATTTGGGCAAAACCAAATGTGACAGCCTTGCAGACGTTGCAGACAACGTCTCTACAACCAGACGTTATTATTTTGAATGCTAAAAACATAATCTTGTTCCGTCACCGTCAAACTGCTAATCAAGAAATTTATTGGTTAAATAATCGTGGAGCAGATGCTACCGATGCGGAAGTAAGTTTTAACGTAACAGGCAAAGTTCCTGAATTATGGAATGCACAAACTGGAAAAACCGAGAAAGTATCATACCAAATCAAAAATGGCAGAACTATTATTCCTTTAAAATTTGAATCTTGGGATGCCTTTTTTATTGTTTTCAGCGAAAAAACAACCGCTAATAGTTTCACGAATCCAACAAAAACAGAAAAGACTTTAGCACAAATTGCAACGCCTTGGAAGGTTGGTTTTAATGATAAAAATGTAACGTTCGACAAATTATCATCATGGTCGGAAAGTTCAGATAATGACATCAAATATTTCTCAGGAACAGCTACTTACGACAATACATTTAAAGTTGCTACTTTCGACAAATCAGCGAAATATGTCATTGATTTAGGCGACGTAAAAAACATTGCAGAAGTAATTGTAAACGGAAAAAATGTAGGTACTGCTTGGAAAAAACCATTCAATTTGGATATTTCAGAAGCCGTAAAAGCAGGTGAAAATACGATACAAGTTAAGGTTACAAATCTTTGGGTAAACCGCTTAATTGGCGATGCTCAACCTGATGCGAAAACCAAAAGCACTTTTACAACCATGCCGTTTTATAGAGGACAAGAACCTTTATTACCGTCGGGTTTAATTGGAGAAGTGAAAATTATGATTCTTAAATAAGGATTTTATATGAATTGAGTAAAACAAAAAGCGAAGGGTGAAAAATCATCCTTCGCTTTTTGTTTTACAATTTCGTCTACTGATTTATAGTCAATTTTTCTTAGAAGCTGTTTAGGTTAATTTTTTGAACGTGAAAATGATAAGTTTTTGAGTGAAAATCATTCATAAAATTTAAGCATAACAGCGTTACGTTTCAATTTTATGAATGATTTGTAGCCTAAAAATTACTTTTTTTAACTCGAATAAATTAACCTAAACAGCTTCTTAAATTTAGAAAGAAATTGCATTTACAGTAGCCGTCCCCGAAGTAGTAGGAGAGGACTTTAACGTTGCTCCTGTGTTAGAATATGTTCCGCCATTGTATAATCCCCATGCGGACGAATTTCCGAGAAAACTTCCACCAGTGTAAGTTCCACCGAAGTAAATTTTGTAAGCAGCACTTTTTGCTAAACTTGGATTGGAAAAATGGATAATACTTGTCGCAATTCTTGGTTTAAAAGTAACTAAATCTTTGCCTGAAGCATCCTCAATGTGAATAAGTGAAGATGTGGCAATTGAAGCACTTGATTTAATAAACATACTTACTTGAGTAGAAGCCGTTCCCATTGATTTAGTCATATTCGAATTTGGACCTCCAGCAATTAATACACCTCCGTTTACCAAAAAATTACCGTTAATATCTACGCTTTCATTCCCATTTACGATGGTTGTACCTCCTTTTAAAGTAAAGTTCCCATTGCTATCAATCGCATCTGAACCTGTTACAATCAAAACACCACCACTTACTGTTAATTGGCTGTTATCGTTTGATTCCGTTCCACCAGAAACTGTTCCGTAAGAAGTATTAATTCCATCATTCGAAGCGGTTAAATTGGTAACACCACCTGCAATGGTAATAATAATTGACTCCATTCCTTCATACGACTTTGTTACGTTGATAGTCCCATCATTCACTGTAATGGAAGTTCCTGATTTTAGTCCATCATCGGTTGCTGCAATATTTAGTTCACCACTATTCATGACGAATGCCCCGTCACTTTTAAAACCTTTTGCTTCACTCGTGAGTGTTGTACTATAAGTGTATTTAGCACCAGATGCAGTTATATTTGTTGTACCACCGCTAATCGTTGCAGTACCGTCAACACTAATACCTTTTGCTCCACTTCCTGAGCTATTTACGGTTATATTTCCACCCTTGATAGCCAAATTTTTATCACAATTAATGCCTGCTGGTGCTGCAATATCTAAATCAGCAGTTACATAATAGGCTGCTCCAGTGGTTGTAATTTTTATCGTTCCTGAAGTCAGCGTAAAATCTCCGCCTGTTTTTATTCCTTTAGAACCTTTCCCTGAAACCGTTAAAGTTATAGCGTCGGCAGTTCCAATTGTTGTGTAACTTTCACTTTTAATGGCATTACCTTTATCGCCTGTGGTTGTGACCGTTATTTTTCCTCCTTTTATTAAGACATAAGGCGTAATTGTGGCATCTGTGCCTTCATACGGAGCCGTTATTCCATCATCAACACTATTGACATTGATGGTTCCACCATTAATGGCTACGTAACCTTCTTCCGCCACAATACCATCACTTGAAGAAGTCACCGTAACTGTTCCTGTATTCATCAAGAAATAATCATTTGCGTGAATACCGTCTTTTAAAGAAGATTTTACTACAATATTGGCATCGTTAATTTCAATATAATCATCTGCTACAATGGCGTGTTTGCTATTTCCTGTTACATTTAAAGTACCAGTTCCCATAAAACTCAATTGTCCTTCGCTGAAAAAAGTACCTTTTTGGTCTTCGCTACTGGTAGCATAAGTTGCCCCATCAATCAAGGTATTGCTTGTTCCTGCTAAAACATTAATTGTACCCTTCTTTTTTGACTGACTATTAATGGCTGGGCCAGTGCTATTGGTCAAACTCACGCCTTTTAAAGTAATGTTATATTTATATTCACTGTAAATTTTGAAACTACCTTTTGAGGCAGTACCCGATAGTAGATATACGATTTCTTTGGTCGTATTGGTAGAAGTAACAGTAACGTCCGCACCACTTACTGCAACACTTACTCCAGAGGACTGATAAGGATTATTAATGGCAGCACTTGTTCCTGAATAGGCAATCACAACGGTATCTTTAGCAGCACTTGCCGTACCCGTAGAACCTACCGCAATGGCAAGCGTAACGGTACAACTTTGTCCGCCCAAACTCAAATTAAAAGTAGCCGTTCCTGCCGAAGTCGGCGTTCCTGCAATGGTATAAACTAAATTTCCTGCACCATTTGCTAACGTTCCTGCCGCTAAAGTTGCCGTAAGCCCTTCTACACCCGTTGAAGATGCCACCGAAACATCATAAGTTCCACCATTTCCACCTGTATAAGCCATTGTTACGGTGCCTGTGTATGCCGTTCCATTGGTACCAACGGCAGGAGCAACGGTACAAATTAAGGTAGAAATATTAGCTTTTGAAGCTACTACGGGCAATGATAACGTACAGCTTTGTCCACCTAAATCAATAGGAAAACTGGCAGTTCCAGCCGTTGCAGGTGTACCCGTAATCACAAAACTGGCAGTTCCGCTACCAGTTGCCAAAGTCCCCGCTGATAAAGTTGCCGTAAGCCCCGTTACTCCTGATGAAGCGACGGGCGTTCCTGCGGTATAAGCAACGCCATTGCCACCAGTATAAGGCACGCTGGCAATAGCAGTATAAGAAGCCCCGCTTGTAGCAGCAGCCGAAAATGTTGTACTTGAACAAGTAAGTGCAGTAATACTTCCTGTTTGAACTGCTGTTATTTCATCAGTCTTGCACGACTGGAAACTCAATATAAGGGTCAGCACGATGCTAACGACTACGAGACTTTTTTTAATCATCATCTTAATTTTAGAGAAAATGCCAAGAATAGCATGAATTAAATTTATACAGGGAAAAGAACCGATTATGTGTAATAATCTTTTGTTCTACTGAAAATGGGTATAACTTAATTACCCAAATACAACCACAATCGCCCCACTTAATAAAGGTATCTATTTCTATAAAATACACCGTTAGGATTTTACATATTGCTTCAAGATTAAATACTTGTTAAAAAATTGTTACGATAAATCTCAATTAGGCAAAAATCTACTTGGGCAATTATTAGTAGAAGATGAAAATATTAACAAACCTGACTTTAAATTTCTCATTTATCCAAAATGATAATTTATCTAACTAATCAATAATTTAAAGATAATATTTTAATAAAAAATCAACATAATAGATAAAATAACCATATATTTTACATTTTAAAGAATTTCAAAAATCATAAAACCTTCTATATTTACCTTTGCAATATCTCAAAAATACCCGTCAATCGGATAGTTGGTTTTTCTGTAAAGGGAAAATTAAAAAGGAATCGTGTGCGAATCACGAACAGTCGTGCTACTGTATTTAACCGTTTCAGTTTGAAACAAGTCAATCCCCACGTTGCCCATTGTTCCGAAAGAATGAGAAGGGCGGGAGAGATGTTATCAGTCAGGAGACTTGCCTTCTATCTCAATGATTATACGCTCACGAAAAGTGTGTAAGCCACGCATTGAACAATTTTTATTTCATTGAAACGATACCACAAGTTTGTCCGTTTGGATAACGTTGTTGGAAAAATCGTGTGCATACAACTTTAAATGACGGTTTGGGTGTCTTGAGTTTTTTTCACTTAAAAAAACAAAAAGACCATGATTACACACAATTTGGGTTATCCACGCATAGGTAACCAACGAGAATTGAAAAAAGGCTTGGAACAGTTTTGGGCAGGCAAAATTTCGGAAGAAGAATTACGTACCATTGGCAGTAAAATTCGTCAACAAAATTGGCAAACACAGGTGGATGCGGGTTTGAATTTAGTACCATCCAATGATTTTTCTTTTTATGACCATGTACTCGATACGTCGTTGATGTTAGGGGCAATTCCAGAAAGGTATCAAGTATTGGTTGACAATCAGCATAATTCTGAACTTGATGTATATTTTGCTATGGCGAGAGGTTTGCAAACCGAACAGGCGGATATTCAGGCCATGGAAATGACTAAATGGTTTGATACCAATTATCATTATATCGTTCCAGAATTCACTAAAAATCAAGACTTTAAGCGATTTTCAAATAAAGCCATTCAGAATTTTGAAGAGGCAAAATCTTTAGGAATTATTACAAAACCTGTCTTGGTTGGGCCAGTAACGTTTTTGTTATTAGGAAAAGAAAAGGAAGCAGGTTTTGAAAGGATTGATTTATTGGATAAAATTCTTCCTATTTATATTGAAATTTTACAGGAATTAGCTGCCAAAGGTGCTATTTGGGTACAGTTAGATGAACCATGCTTGACCTTAGATTTAACTGAAAATGAGATTATTGCGTTTCAGAAAGCCTACCAAACTATCAGAGAAAGTGTGCCTGCCTTAAAAATTCTCTTGGCAACCTATTTTGAGTGTTCTGGCGACAATATCAATTTGGCTACCAGCCTGCCTGTCAATTGTTTACATATTGATTTAGTCCGTTGCCCTGCTCAATTAGGTGATATTTTAACCCTGAAACATTTTGTGGATTCAGATAAATCTTTGTCGTTGGGTGTTGTGGATGGACGAAATATTTGGAAAACTGACTACAAAAAAGCCTTGAGTTTTATTCAAACGGCAAATGAGCAATTAGCTACCGATAGACTTTTGATTGCTCCTTCGTGTTCTCTTTTGCACGCTCCTTGCGACTTAGATTTGGAGAAAAACGAAACGGTTTTAACGCCAGAAATTAAAAGTTGGTTTGCTTTTGCTAAGCAAAAATTAACAGAAGTGGTTGCCTTAGGGAAAATTGCAGATTCAAAATATGACCTAAATATTTCATTAGCATTTGCTGAAAATCAAAGAGTTATTGAACATAGAAAAACTTCAGTTTTGATTCACAAACCATTTGTAAAACAACGAGTTGCGGAAATTACACCTACTGATTCGGTGCGTCAAAATCCTTTCCCTATTCGTCAGAAATTACAATTGAAAGCATTGCAATTACCTTTATTTCCAACTACAACGATTGGTTCTTTTCCGCAAACTGACGAAGTACGCAAGTTGAGAGCAGATTTGAAAAAAGGCGTAATTTCTCAAATTGAGTACGATAATTTTATTGAAAAGGAAATCGAAAAATCAATCATTTGGCAGGAAAAAATTGGCTTAGATGTGTTGGTTCACGGAGAATTTGAACGAAATGATATGGTTGAATACTTCGGAGAACAACTTTCTGGCTACGTTTTCACCCAAAATGGTTGGGTACAAAGTTATGGTAGCCGTTGTGTGAAACCGCCAATTATTTATGGTGATGTAGAACGAACGACTCCAATGACGGTTCGTTGGTCAAAATTTGCCCAGTCAAAAACCAATAAATTGATGAAAGGAATGTTGACAGGGCCAATCACTATTTTGCAATGGTCGTTTGTGAGAGATGACCAGCCACGTAGAACGACGGCTTTCCAAATTGCACTTGCCATCCGTGATGAAGTTTTGGATTTAGAAAATGCAGGAATCAAGGTTATTCAAATAGATGAACCTGCTATTCGTGAAGGCTTGCCTCTCAGAAAAGCCGATTGGGAAAATTACTTGCAATGGGCAACTGAAGCCTTCCGTTTGAGTGCCTCGAAAGTGAAAGATGTGACCCAAATCCATACGCACATGTGTTATTCTGAGTTCAACGATATTATCAAGCACATTGCCGATATGGATGCCGATGTGATAACAATAGAAACGTCTCGTTCGCAAATGGAATTGTTAGAAGCTTTTGTCAATTTCCAATATCCAAATGAAATTGGACCGGGCGTTTATGATATTCATTCGCCAAGAGTGCCAGAAGTGAACGAAATGGTAGAATTACTTGAAAAGGCATTAGTCAATATACCTGCACGAAATTTATGGGTAAATCCAGATTGTGGTTTAAAAACTCGTAAATGGGCAGAGACAGAAAAGGCTTTACAGAATATGATTTTAGCAACCCAAGAATTAAGAATAATGGCTTTGGCAGAATAAAACTTGACCGATTTTATAGCGACGAATTTTAATATAAGGTCGTTTCATTAAGCCGATTAAACATTCCGAAAGTTTAAAATTTTCGG
The DNA here is from genome assembly GCF_034931005.1 of Arcicella sp. LKC2W. Taxonomy (NCBI): domain Bacteria; kingdom Pseudomonadati; phylum Bacteroidota; class Cytophagia; order Cytophagales; family Flectobacillaceae; genus Arcicella; species Arcicella sp. LKC2W. The sequence goes on along the minus strand of NZ_JAYGIN010000021.1, from coordinate 65,979 downwards.
AATGTTTTTCCAAAATGTCTTTGGATTAAAATCCGTCGCTTAAATACCTCCCTCCAAATGATAAAAATTCCCTTCAATGCCTTCTTTTGCCAATATTTCAAGGGCTTTTGCACTGCGTAATCCTGTTTGACAACAAAAAACAATGGGGTTTTGTAAAGCTAATTGAGCGATGCTTTCTAATAAATCATCCAACGGAATATTATCACCACCGATGTTATCTCGCTCAAATTCGTGCGGATTTCTTACATCTATTAATTGAAAATCTCGTGATTCATCTATCCAACTTTGTAGCGTTTCGGCATTAATATTTTGTGTTGAATCAGTTGGAAAATCGCCACAAAATTCTTGATAATCAATCAGTTTTGTAATCTCTTTATTGCTTTCAATGGCTTTGAATTTAATAATTTGAGAACGCATCGTGAGCATATCAAACAACAATAATTTACCGCTCAACACTTCGCCCGCTCCCGTAATAATTTTGATGGCTTCGGCGGCTTGCATCGTACCAATAATGCCTGCTAATGTACCAATTACGCCAATTTCGGAACAATTAGGCACGCTTCCTGCGGTGGGCGGTTCAGGATAAAGGCAACGGTAAGTTGGTCCATTTTGGTAATTAAATACCGAAATTTGTCCTTCAAATTTGAAAATTGAACCAGAAACAAAGGCTTTTTTCAAGATTACGCAAGCATCATTTACTAAATAACGGGTAGCAAAATTATCAGAGCCATCTATCACAAAATCATAGTTTTGGAAAATATCCAATACATTCGAAGAATGTAACATTACGGGATAAATTTCAATGTTTGTATCTGGATTTTGAGCTAAAAGATGGGCTTTCGCCACGACTACTTTTTGCTTATCTACGTCGGCAAGGGTATATAAAATTTGGCGTTGTAAATTAGAAATAGATACTACGTCGGCATCGACAATGCCAATATTTCCCACACCTGCCGCTACTAAATATTGCAAAATTGGGCAACCCAAACCGCCTGCCCCTATCACTAATACTCGGGCATCTATTAATTTTTGCTGACCTTCAACACCAATTTCGGGTAATATTATTTGTCGATTATAACGGTTTGTGTTCATTTCAAGTAGGACAGGTTTCAAACCTGTCAATTATTATGCTCTGGTGTCAGTTTCTCAAAACTGACACCACGTTACAAACAGGTTAAAACCTGTGTTACTATTAAAAAGCCATATCCCAATCTTTCCAAACGGGTTCATATCCTTGATTCTGAATCATTTTGGCAATTTCAGCAGGACTTCTTTCGTCACTAATTTCAAATTGTTCTAACGATTGTGGCTCAACTTTATAACCTCCAGGATTTGTTTTTGAGCCTGCACTCATCGCCGTAATCCCTAAATTTATTACATTATCTCTAAAAATTTCATTCTCTCTCGTTGAAATAGATAACTCCACTTCTTCATTAAAAATTCGATAAGCACAAATTAATTGTACCAACTCGGCATCCGACATCACTACTTTGGGTTCGAGTCCACCCGAAAAAGGGCGTAATCGAGGAAATGAAATGGAATATTTTGTTTTCCAAAATGTTTTTTCCAAATAATCGAGGTGCAAAGCCGTATAAAAACAGTCGGTTCGCCAATCTTCCAAACCTATCAAAACACCTAAACCCATTTTATGAATTTCCGCTTTCCCCAAACGTTCGGGCGTTTCTAACCGATACTGAAAATTAGATTTTTTACCCTTCGGATGATGCAATTTATAGTCTTCTTCGTGATACGTTTCTTGATAAACTAACACGGTATTTAATCCTTCGGCAATTAATTCAGTATAATCTGTTTCGTCCAAAGGCTGTACTTCCATCGAAATATGCGAAAAATACGGACGTATTAATTGAATTACTTTCTTCAAATACGGCACGCCAACGGTCTGATTTGCCTCGCCCGTTACCAATAAAACATGGTCGAAACCCATTGATTTTAATACCTCAACTTCGGCAATAACTTCTTGGTCGTTGAGGGTTTTTCGCTTGATTTTATTATCAAAACTAAAGCCACAATATGTACAAATATTTTGACATTCATTGGATAAATACAAAGGCACGTACATTTGAATCGTTTTGCCAAAGCGTTTTTGGGTAATCTGTTGGCTTTTTTGTGCCAATATTTCCAAAAATGGCATGGCAGCAGGCGAAATCAACGCCTTAAAATCCTCCAAATTACGTTTGGACGTTTGCAGAGCGTGTTGAACATCTTGGGCAGTTTTTGCCAAAATACTCTGTTTGACGCTGTCCCAAGAATGTTGCTGAAATAACGTTTGGAAAGAATTCATCGTTATAAATTTAAAAATGCCGTCAACGGACTACTCGCCACAGCGTGATTATTTAGGGGTGCTAATCTGGCTTCAAAAGCCATTCTACCTGCTTCTACTGCCATTTTGAAGGCAATTGCCATCGCAACGGGATTTTGTGCTACGGCAATTGCGGTATTTACCAACACGGCATCCGCTCCAATTTCCATTGCTTTGGCGGCATCCGAAGGCGACCCAATACCTGCATCCACAATAACAGGAACGTTACTTTGTTCGATTATTATCTCTAAAAAATCAATCGTTCGTAAGCCTTTATTACTCCCAATTGGCGAACCCAAAGGCATTACTGCCGCCACGCCTACGTCTTCCAAACGTTTGCACAAAACAGGGTCGGCGTGAATGTAAGGCAACACAACAAAACCCAATTTCACCAATTCTTCTGCCGCTTTTAGGGTTTCGATTGGGTCGGGTAAAAGGTATTTTGGGTCGGGATGAATTTCTAATTTTACCCAATTCGTTTGCATGGCTTCACGAGCCAATTGAGCGGCAAAAACGGCTTCTTTGGCATTTCTCACGCCCGAAGTATTGGGCAACCAATTGATATGGGGGTGGTTCAAATGAGTTAAAATATCATCGGCTGGATTTTGTAAATCTACCCGTTTGAGGGCAATCGTCACTAATTCCGAACCAGAGGCTAACAGACTTTCTTCCATCAAATCATTGGAACTAAATTTTCCTGTACCCGTAAAAAGTCTTGACGTAAATTCTTTATTGGCTATTTTCATTTTCAGTACGACAGGTTTCCAACCTGTCAAAAGGGTCTATTTGAGTACAACAGGTTTCTAACCTGTTCAAAAGGATTTGGTAGGACAGGTTTCCAACCTGTTCAAAAGGATTTGGTAGGACAGGTTTTCTAACCTGTTCAAAATTTGTTGGCTGACAGGTTGAAAACCTGTCCTACTTTAAAGCAGCTATCAAATTTTGCGTAACAGAAACAGGATTTTCTGCTAAATTTATTAAAGAAGAAATGGCGATTCCGTGCAAATGAGTGGCTTTTAGCATAGCTACATCGTCTAAAGTTATGCCTCCAATGCCAATAATTGGTAATGATAAATTTGCCATTTTACACTGTTCTAAAATAGCTTGATAGCCTTCTAAACCTAAAATTGGACTCAAATTTTTCTTGGTTTTTGTAAAGCGAAAAGGACCTAAACCGATATAATTTACCTTTGCTTCGTGCAGAAACTGAATATCTTCAAAAGTATTTGCAGTACCTCCAATGATAGACTTTTCGTCTAACATCGCTCTTGCTTCAATCGGTGAGCCATCGGTTTTACCCAAATGCACGCCATCCGCTTCAATTTCTAAGGCTATTTGGGCATTATCATTGATAATTAAAGTTGCTCCAAAGTTTTTACAAACTTCTTGGGTACGCAAAGCGGTTTCTTTCCAGTCGGGAAATGCCTGATTTTTTACTCGTAATTGCACCCAATCTGCTCCGCCTTCGCAAGCTAAACGGGCTTGTTCCCAATGCGAAATATGGGTTAAATCTTGAGTGATATAATGTAAGTTTGATATTTTCATTTTATTGTTTTTGAATTAAAATGATGATAGCCCAACAGACTATTATTGCTGCCTAAAAATGCTGTGATATACTTTTTGGCTTCTTCACAGGCTTTTTCTAAGGGCAAACCTTTGGCTAAATTGGCGGTAATTGCCGATGAAAGTACGCAACCAGAACCATGTTTTTCACCCTGTTTAATTCGTTTTGCGAAATACTCAAATCGTTGATTTTGATAAAATAATACGTCTTTACTTTCGTCCAAATTACCATGACCGCCTTTAAGAAAAACTGCACAATTTTCGGCTAAAATCTGGGCTTTCTGTTCCGTATTTATCGAGTCATTTACTAATAAATTCGCTTCGGGTAAATTGGGCGTTAGTACATAAATCTGTTTTAAAATCGTTTTTAAGGTAATGACATTGATTTTATCGTGAAAGTTAAAACCCGCACTGGCTTTTAAAATCGGGTCCCAAATGATGATTACCTCAGGATTCCAAGCCAATAATGCGGTGATAATTTTTGATAAATCTTCTAAACTTTTCACCAATCCAATTTTAACATATTGAATTGAATATTTCTCAAACAGTAATTTTGCTTGCTCAATAATCAACTCATTATCAACCCATTGCACCGAATCAAAACGATTTTCGTGTTGTACAGTCAAAGCCGTACAAACGCCTAAACCATATATTTGATTAGCTTCAAAAGTTTTAATATCTGCCAAGAGTCCCGCCCCGCCCGATGGGTCAAAACCTGCGATGGTGAGGGCAAAAGGTCTTTTATTCATGGTTTATTGAGGTTGGATATTCTTTATTACCTTAATTTGAACTTTCGGGAAATTAAATCTTACTTGACAGATTAGAAATCTGTCCTACCTGCCAAACCGAACCCATCAACGCATATCCTTGAAAACCAATCGCTTGTATTATTCCAATGTTGTCGTTACTTATTCCTCCCAACGCTAAAACAGGCACAATACTTTGTCGATTTTCAAAGAAATGTGTTAATGTTTCTACTGAAAAAGCAGATGGATAATCAGCCTTTGAAATACTTTGAAAAATAGGACTCAAAAAAACATAATCAGCTTTGCATGGCAATTGCTCAATGGCTTCCAAACTATGCAAAGAAAAACTAACGGTCAATCCTTTTTTTCGCAATGTTTTTACCGTTGAAATCAAGGTTTCGTTAGATAGTTTTTGCCTAATTGTTTCGGTAAAATGAACGCCTTTGAGGTTATATTTTTTCAATAAATCATGGTGTGAATGCAACACAATTTGTCGATAAAATTTGGGAGAAATTTGCCTTAAAAATGCCATTAATTCTTCAGATGATTTCTCTGGTTTTCGGAGATGGAAAACCAAAGAATTATCTGTTAATAACTGTTCTATCAAGCCAATTTCCCCCTCAAAATCAGTCGGATTTGAAATGATTATTTTTTTCATGGTTCGTCTTTTTGGCACGCAGATGACTCAGATGCTACGCAACGCAGATTTTCACAGATTTTTTAAAGATTTGTAGGAAATCTTTAAAATCTAAATTGTTGATAGTTTATAATATTTTGAAAATAAAAATCTGCGTTGCGAAGCATCTGCGGTATCTGCGTGCCATAATCATCATCCTTAAATATACACCTCTGAACCTGCCTCAATGAAGTTTTTTGAGCGTTCTGCCATGCCTTTGGCTAAGGCTTCCTGTTCGTCAACACCCATATTATCAGCATAATCACGTACTTCTTGCGTAATTTTCATTGAACAGAAATTGGGTCCACACATCGAACAAAAATGGGCAATTTTTGCTCCTTCTGCTGGCAAGGTTTCATCGTGATATTCACGAGCGGTATCTGGGTCGAGGGATAAATTAAATTGGTCTTCCCAACGGAATTCAAAACGTGCTTTACTCAAAGCATTATCCCGAATTTGAGCACCGTAATGTCCTTTGGCAAGGTCGGCAGCGTGAGCCGCAATTTTATAGGTAATCACCCCAACTTTTACATCTTCTTTATTAGGTAATCCTAAGTGTTCTTTTGGCGTTACATAACAGAGCATCGCACAGCCAAACCAGCCAATCATTGCCGCCCCAATGCCTGATGTAATGTGGTCGTAAGCGGGAGCAATATCGGTTGTGAGGGGTCCAAGTGTGTAAAAAGGAGCTTCGTGACATTCTTGTAATTGCTTATCCATATTTTCCTTAATGAGGTGCATCGGCACGTGTCCCGGCCCTTCAATAATGGTTTGAATATCGTGTTTCCAAGCAATTTTGGTCAGTTCTCCCAACGTTTCTAATTCCGCAAATTGGGCAGCATCATTGGCATCGGCAATGCTTCCAGGACGTAAACCGTCGCCTAACGAAAACGCTACGTCATACGCTTTCATGATTTCGCAAATGTCCTCAAAATGGGTGTACAAAAAGTTCTCTTTGTGATGTGCCAAGCACCATTTTGCCATAATACTGCCCCCACGAGACACAATGCCCGTTACCCGTTTTGCCGTCATTGGTACATAACGCAACAACACGCCCGCATGAATCGTGAAATAATCAACGCCTTGTTCGGCTTGTTCGATGAGGGTATCTCTGAAAATTTCCCATGTCAAATCTTCTGCTTTTCCGCCTACTTTTTCAAGGGCTTGGTAAATTGGAACAGTACCAATTGGCACGGGCGAATTACGGATAATCCACTCACGGGTTTCGTGAATATTTTTACCCGTCGATAAATCCATGATGGTATCGGCACCCCAACGACAAGCCCAAACGGTCTTTTCAACTTCTTCTTCAATGTTCGACGATACGGCTGAGTTTCCGATATTGGCATTAATTTTCACCAAAAAATTACGTCCCAAAATCATCGGTTCGCTTTCTGGATGGTTGACGTTATTCGGAATTACGGCACGTCCTAAGGCTACTTCCGAACGCACAAATTCTGGCGTAATTAAGCCTTTTTGCGTATTTGCTCCAAAACTGTGTCCAGCGTGTTGGTGTCCGATATTGTTTAATCTCTCAATTCTTTGATTTTCACGAATGGCGATATATTCCATTTCGGGCGTAATAATGCCTTTTTTAGCATAATGCAACTGCGAAACATTTTGTCCTGCTTTTGCTCTTAATGGTTTTTTCAAATGTTCAAAACGAAGAGCATCCAAACTTGGATTAGACAATCTTTCAAGTCCATAATTTGAAGTAATTGAGTCCAATTCTTCTACATCGCCACGCTCTAAAATCCAGTTTTGACGCAAACGTGGCAAGCCTTTTCTTACATCAATATCAATGTTCGGGTCTGTAAATGGGCCACTGGTATCATACACCGTTACAGGAGCATTTTTTGAGGCAATTTTACCATTTATTGAAGTATCTGAAAGCGTAATTTCACGCATAGCTACTTGAATATCATGCAATTGCCCTTGTACATATATTTTTTTAGAGGCAGGAAATGGGGCTCTACTAATAACCTCTGTTTGAGGTGTTTTTTCAGCTTTTTTCATTGAAAGTACGACAGGTTTCCAACCTGTCAATTGAGGTTAAATACAGGTTAAAAACCTGTGCTACATGAGAAATTACAGGTTAGAAACCTGTGTTACATGGATTAATTACAGGTTGGAAACCTGTGTTACATGAGAGAATACAGGTTGGAAACCTGTGTTACATGGATTAATTACAGGTTGAAACCTGTGTTACGTAGATTAATTACAGGTTGAAACCTGTGTTACCCGCCTTGTGTAGCCCGAATGAGCATTAAGCGGTCGTTTTGATTTAAAGTGATTTCTTGCCAATCGGTTTTTCTGATGACTTCGTCATTAATGGCTACGGCAATGCCTTGAACTTCAAAAATTTGGAGTTTTGTTAAAATATCAACGATTGTTGGGGGAGGTTCAAACTCGGTTGGTTGGTCGTTAATAAAGATGTTCATGTGTTCAATTGATTTAAAAATTAATTACAAATGAACTTTTGGAGAAGACCTAATGATGGGAAAAGCGAAAATTGGTAAAATTAATGGGTCAAAAAAATACACGGGATTATGCCTAAAAAGCGAATGCTTTTAGACCCAAAACAGTCATAAAATTTCAACAAAGCAACCCAACAATTTCAATTTTGTTTGATTGTCACTCATTAAATTTAACCAAGAAAAGCAGTGAAATTTTGAAAACGGAATACACCGAATCGCTATGAAATGTCTGCCTTACTTTTTCCTACGCAGCAACTACGCTGTTCAGGTTTTGAGGGTATAATCTCAGCCCGTAATATTAAAGGCACCCCTAAAGTTTGGACAAATGTAAAGGATAATTTTATATACTGATGCTTTTCAATTGGAAAAAATATTTTTTTGCCGATTTTTAATCGAATAACAAAAAACCACAAACCATTGAAATTCAGATAGATAAACATAAATCATAATAGTTTCAATCCATTTGAAATTCATTTTACGCAATTGTATTTTCTAATATTCATTCAAATGTTCTTTTATAAAAGAACGAAAAAAAACACGCTAATTAATTATCAATAGAAAATATTGAATGGGCTTCCCGAAAGTGATTATGAGTAGAATAATATCTAATCATGGTTTAATTCATTATAGAAAATATATTCTTGTCCTCTTTAAACATTTCTCATGTACAGACCATTCAAAGCATCTACCGACTATGAGTTGCTTGTTCTCTTAAGGGAAGACAACGAAGCTGCTTTTGAGGAAATTTATCGTCGTTATTTTCAAAAACTACATTCGCTGGCAAAACGGCGAATAAATAATGTACAACACACCGAAGATATTGTTCACGATTTATTCTTGAATCTGTGGCTCAATCGCCACAAAATACAGATTGACACCCTTCAGAATTATTTGATGCGAAGTGTAAAATATCGTGTATTGGATGAATTAGACCATCAAACGGTAAAACAAAAATTTGTTGATTATCAATCATTTACACCTCAAATTTCTAATAATACAGAAGAAAATATTCTTTATTCAGATGCGATGAAGTTGTATGAAGAAAATTTAGTTTTTCTTCCTGATAAATGTAGAGAAGTATTTTTATTAAGTAGAAATGGACTTTCTCAAAAAGAAATTGCTTCTCAATTGGGTATTTCTGAAAATACCGTCGAAAATCATATCGCTAAAGCTCTACGGTTACTCAAAACCAGAATGTCAGAATTTATTAGCCCCAATGTCTTATTTCCTGTTTTTTTCTTCCTTTTTGAAAAATAATTAAAAAAATTACCATTCAAGTAGTGGAAACACTTTGCCCAACCGACCTTGTTTATGTGGGGTAAATGGTATTTTCCGTATAAAAAATATTAATATATATGAACCTCAATGACTTAAAGAGTGACGATGAGATTTTTAACTCACTAAAAGAAAAATATACTCCAGAGGAATTTAAAAAATTATTAGCGTGGTATAATGCTTTTGATGATACACAAGACCTCGGAGAAGATGATATTTCGGAAGTTGAGGAAAAAATTTGGGGCAAACTCCAGCAAAGCACTGCTTCTGCTGACGAGATATTTGACGAACCGAAAGGTTTGAGTATGACATTATTTAAAACTTGGTCACTTGTGGGGCTGGCGGCGAGCCTCATATTGGTAGCAGGTTGGATTTTTATTGGAAAAAATAATGGAGAGTCTGTACAAAAACAATTTACAACACTCCGAGAAGTGGCTAAAGCAGATTTACCACTTTGGCAAACCTTCACCAATACGTCTCATGCCATCTATGAATTAGACCTACCAGACGGTACGAAAGTTTGGTTAAACCCTGCTACGACGATTTCGTATAAGATTTTAGCAAATGCTCCTACACGTGATATTTATCTGGAAGGAGAGGCTTTTTTCGATGTAAAACCGAATAAAGAACAACCCTTTCATGTAAAAAACAAGGGGTTGAATGTAGTAGTTCTGGGAACAAGTTTCAATGTTTTGGCATCTGAAAAAGATGATAAATATGAAGTTTCCGTGGTAACAGGCAAAGTAAAAGTAAAATATCAAGACCCTGAACATAGCGACCGTTTCAATCAAGTTATTATTACTCCACAGCAAGAAGTCATTATCAAAAAACAAGAAAATACCTTAGAAACGCATGATTTGACTTTGGAACATTCCGAGCATCGGCAATTATGGGAACCAATTAGTATTGGTTTTGATGAAGTTCCTATCGGAAAAGTGCTAACAAAATTGGAGCAGGAATTTGGGGTAACTATCAGAACTCCCAATGCGACTATTCGAAAATGTACCTTGTTTGGCAATTTTAATAATCAACGCTTACCTGTGATTTTGGATATTATTTGTAGCTCTATAAATGCTACCTACCAAATTGATGGTCAAGACATTACGATTATTGGCGAAGGTTGTCAGTAAAAATCAGGTGGTGATGAATTGTTAGTTTGCCATTCGATTATTTTCAGATTTCAATATCATTAAGTAAAATTTTAACAAAAAAAAGCGAAAGTGCTACCAACACTTTCGCCCAAATTTAACCCAAATCATACTATCAAGGTGATTCATTGAGTAAATGTAGATTTCAAAACTAAAATCGTACAGAGCAAATTTATGGAAAAACAATTTATTAAGACAACAATTCTAAAAATCATGCGGATAACTGTCGTACAGTTTGCCTTTGTCATAGCCTTTATGGTTGTTGCGTATGCCAAAGATGCTCTTGCTCAGGAAATTTTGAGCAAGACTGTAACGGTCTCCATCAAAAACACCAACATCAAAGGTGTCCTAAATGAACTACAACGGGAGTCGGGTGTGACATTTGTTTTTAGTTCAAAAAACAATTTTACACAGGTAAATAATTTGAGCTTAACCGCCAACAACGAAAAATTACAAAATGTGTTAGGTCGTTTTTTACCACCCCTTAATATTGGCTACAAAGTGGTACATAATGCCATCGTACTTACTCCAATAGCCCCAATTGAGGAAAGGGGAAATACGCCCAGTACCGAAGAAGTTGAATTACCCAAAGCAGTCATCGACAACCCTATTAAAGGGAAAATTGTGGATTCTGAAACAGGCGAAGCACTTCCAGGCGTTTCTGTCAAGTTGAAAGGGTCTTCTAAAGGCACAACTTCAGATACCAAAGGAAATTATAGTATCAGTGTACCCAAAGGTGCTGTTTTGGTATTCTCATTTATTGGTATGAAAACTCAAGAAATTTCGGTAGATGACCGTACCGAAGTCAACGTTTCTTTCGTAAATGATAATAGTATTTTAGATGAGGTTTCTATTGTAAGTGATGGTTATGGGATTGTCAAAAAAACCGATAATACGGGTTCTGTGGCTTCCATGTCAGCAAGAGATATTAGAAATATTCCACTCACAAGTGCTGCCCAAGCCATGACAGGGCGTTTGGCTGGGGTAAGTGTACAAACAACTGACGGCTCGCCAGATGCGGACGTAGTTATTCGTGTTCGTGGTGGTGGTTCAATTACTCAAGACAATTCTCCCTTATTTGTAGTTGATGGATTTATTGTTAGTAGTATTAAGGACGTTCCGCCGTCGGATATTGAGTCAATTAACGTTTTAAAAGATGCTGCTTCTACGGCTATTTATGGAGCTCAAGCTTCAAATGGGGTTGTGGTAATTACCACCAAAAAACCAAAATCTGGCAGAACAACGGTTTCGTATAATGGTTTTTTCCAATTCAAAAAATTGCCTTCAAACAGAGCCTACAAGGTTTTATCACCTTATGAATATGTAATGGCAAACTATGAAAAAGCAAAATTAGGAAGTACCGCAACCCTAACAAGCATGGAGAAATATTTTGGTAAATACGGCGATTATGATTTATATAAAAATCAAAAAGGAACTGATTGGCAAGATGAATTATTTGGTTCTCCAAGAATGTCGCAACAGCACAATGTAAGTATTGGCGGTGGAAATGAAAATACAATGTTCAATTTAAGCATTACCAACAATACTGACCAAGGATTATTAACGGGTTCGGGTTATACCAGAAATGTATTGAATTTTAAATTGAATCAAAAAATTGCAAAGAATCTGAAATTTGATGCTTCTACTCGTATTACCAGTACAATTGTGGACGGTGCGGGTACGGCTGGAGCTCAATTGAGTATTAAAGATGCCATTCAGACTCGTCCAATCAACGGTATTGCCGACCAATTAGACATTGATTTGGGTGGAGCAAGTACCGATGATGATTTTGCCTCTTTCCTGACGGCTTTGGTAAGTCCAACCAAGTTGGTTGCACAAGACTGGAGAAAGAAAAATACTAATGACTATGTTTTAAACGCAGGTTTGACATGGACAATTTTGAAAGGATTAGATTTTAAAACAACCATAACTGGGTCTAAAACCTATGATAAAAGTCTCCGATTTTATGGGCCACTTACAGGAGAATCCTTTAATAATGGAGGAAGTTTGCCTATTGGTGAAAAAACACAAACCGAGACTAATTCCTTACGTTGGCTAAACACTTTAGGTTTTCAAATGTCGGGAATGGGAAATCATAAATTAGACTTTTTATTAGGACAAGAAATCTATACAGTTGGTGGAAATCAAAGTTTTATTCGTACTGAAGACTTCCGAGCATCCATCTTACCGCAAGATTTATTTGCCAATATGGCACTGGGTAGAACTGACCGCCAATATGCCATTGAAAATACGGATGCCAACAGAATTTCAGGTTTTGGTAGAGTAAATTATCAATTCAAAGACCGATATTTAGCCACAGTAACCTTCCGTGCGGATGCTTCAAGTAAATTTAGCGAAGCGAATCGAGTTGGATTTTTCCCTGCGGTGGCTTTAGGTTGGAAGCTCTCTGAAACAGAATTATTCAAATCAATCAAATCATTAGATGAATTGAAACTTCGTGCCAGTTATGGAGCTACTGGTAATGACCGAATTGACCCCACTTCAACCAAACCACTGTTTGAAACAACTACCTTGAGAGGACCAGGTTTTGGTAATGCAGACAATGTATATTATACGCCCGTTGGAACAGTTTTATACAATCCAAACTTGAAATGGGAAACAACCGTTACAACTAACATCGGTTTAGATTTTGCCTTTTTCAAACAACGTTTAACGGGTAGTTTGGACTTATATGAAAATGTAACGAAAGACTTATTATTACAATCGGCAATTCCATCAAGTTCTGGTTTTACCAAACAATGGAACAACGTGGGTAGTACCTCAAACAGAGGTATTGAATTAGGATTAACCGCCTATATCGCTGATAAGGCAGATTATTCATTCTCAACCAATTTTAATATTGGTGTAAACAAAGCCAAAATTCTTGAATTAGACGGTACAACCGAGCGTTTTATTCAGTCGGGTTGGGCAAGTACGGATTTAAGAGAACAAGAAGATTTTTATTTAAAAGTGGGTGGAACAATTGGTGATGTTTATGGATATGTTACGGATGGATTTTATTCGACAAATGACTTTTCGAGTTATGATGCAACAACCAGAAAATACATATTAAAAGAAGGAATTACCAACTCCACAACCATTACTGGAAACACCGCTATACGTCCAGGGTTTTTAAAATTGAAAGATTTGAATGGAGACGGTATCATCAACGCCAGCGACCGTCAAGTGATAGGAAATACGCTCCCAAAAGCACAAGGCGGTTTTGGTTTCAATGGCCGTTATAAAGGTTTTGATGCGTCGGTTTTCTTTAACTGGTCGTATGGCAATGATGTCTATAATGCAGGAAAAATTCAGTACAATCAGTTTCGCCGTGTTACTTATGGAAACTTAACTGATGCCATGAGTTTGGATAACCGTTATTCATATTTAGACATTGATGGAAAATACACAGGAACGGCAGGCGGAATTGTGACCGACTTGACACAATTAGCAGAAATAAATGCGAATAAAACAATCTGGTCGCCATTTACCTTCAATGATTCTCAGGCAATTATTCACTCTTGGGCAGTTGAGGACGGTTCTTTCATTCGTTTGAACAATGTAAACATTGGCTATTCTTTACCAAAAGGCTTGATTGGAAAATTGGGAATGTCACAGTGTAGATTCTATGTAACAGGTAATAATCTTCATATTTGGACTAAATATACAGGATACGACCCAGAGGTAAGTACAGCAAAAAATAGCACTTCGGCACTGACTCCTGGGATTGACAATTCGTCATTTCCAAGAAGTCGCTCTTATACCGTAGGGCTTAGTATTACTTTTTAAGTAAAAGAAAATACCTCGTAAATGTTATTTTAATGCTCATTCAATAATTTCAGAATATGAAAAAATATATGCTTTTACTCGCAGGGTTGTCTCTATTGTTGACTTCCTGCAAAGATTTTTTAGAACCAGACTCTCTTTCAACTTTCGATACAAAATATATTTATTCCAATGTGGATGATGCCCGAAAAGGCGTAAATGCCATTTATGAACCCTTCGGACAAGATGCTTTTCGCTCTCGTTTGTCGAATAATATGACGGGCAATACCGACATTGAACGTCAAAGCGGATGGGGTGCAACTGGAGCTCGTTTTGAGGTTTGGGATTTGAATGCCAACGCTGCCAATGCAGATTTGAAAATTGTATGGAATGCCGCCTATACCGCTATTCGCAATTGTAATGTTTCAATTGAAGGTATTTTGGCAAGTGAAGCATTAACATCAGGCAATGCAGCAACCACCAAAAAAATGAACAATATGCTTGGTGAAGCTTATACCGTGAGAGCTTATTGGTACAGTATGTTGGCTTATTATTTTGGAGATGTGCCTAATGTTCGTGAAGCTCCAAAAGCTGGAAATAATTTCTTCTTGACGAAAGAAGACCGTAACGCTATTTTGTCGCAATGTATTCAAGATTTAATTGATATTGAACCTAAAATGTTGTGGGCTGATGAAACTGGCTATGGCATTGAGCAAGTAAACCGTGAATATACCATAGGCATGATTTCTCGTTTGGCTTTGCAAAGAGGCGGATATTATTTGACACCTGCTTTGAAAATGGAACGAAAATCCGATTATTTAGACTATTACAAAATAGCAAAAACGTATGCACAAAAATTGATTACCTTAAAAGACCGTGCGTTACCAACAGATTTTCGTCAAGTGTTTTTGAATGAATCCAAATTAATTGCTCCCTCAAATAGTGATATTCTCTTTGAAATTCCTTTTGCCAATGGTAATGGAGACGTAGGTTGGAATATTGGTATCACCGTTGAAGGTGGAGCAACTGCCTCGCATAGTTATGGTTCTGGCAATAATTATATGTCGATTCCACCATCCTACTATTTTTCTTTTGATACGCTGGACATTCGTCGTGATGTTACTTGTGCATTTTATAAAATTAATACAACTGGACAACAGGTTTTTGTCACCAATGCCCTAAACATTGCACAAGGAAAATGGAGTCGCTGGTTTTTGGATAAAGCTCCTGGTATTGCCTCAGCCAAAGGAACAGGCATCAACTGGCCAATGTTGCGATATTCAGATGTATTATTAATGTTAGCAGAAGCAGAAAATGAAATCAATGGTCCAACGGCAATTGCTCAAGATGCCCTAAAACGAGTACGACAAAGAGCATTTGCGGCTAAACATTGGAGTGAAAAAGTGGATACTTACATTTCAACCATTTCAAAAAGTAAATCAACTTTCTTTGATGGCATCGTAAATGAACGTGCTTGGGAATTTGGAGGAGAAATGATTCGTAAATATGAATTAATCCGTTGGAATTTATATGCTAAAAAAGCAGAAGAAACCGTAAATACCCTAAAATTAATGGCTGATGCTGCCACAACAGGCACGGGTCAATATGCTGATTTACCAGACTTTATGTATTGGAAACGTAATACAAGTGGCGTATTTACCATCTTAAATCCAAACAAAAAATACATTGGCACACCAGATGCGTCTTGGACGAAAGTATCCTTTTTGGCAAGTATGAAAACCACTACTGGATATGGCGAATGGTTACTTAAAGATTGGGATAAACATTATAATTCAGGGCCTGCCAAAGGAGTGGCTCGTTATGTTTTCCCAATTCCTTCCGAAGCCATCACCAATAGTCAAGGAAAATTAGCCAATGATGGTTATCAGTTTCAGTAGATTTTAATTAAAAACCGAAGCATTTAACAGCAGAAAGATGAATAAAAATCATATAATAAAATCATTTTGGGTAGCATTGGCAGGCGTTAGTTTATTGCTTGCTTGTAAGCCAGAAGAAGAGCTTGTTCAACAAACTCGCCTTTTCATGCCTGTATTGAAAAAAGATTTGTCGGCACTCAACAATACCATTATTGTAAATAT
Source organism: Arcicella sp. LKC2W (assembly GCF_034931005.1). Taxonomy (NCBI): domain Bacteria; kingdom Pseudomonadati; phylum Bacteroidota; class Cytophagia; order Cytophagales; family Flectobacillaceae; genus Arcicella; species Arcicella sp. LKC2W. The sequence goes on along the minus strand of NZ_JAYGIN010000021.1, from coordinate 49,910 downwards.
GGCAGATGCAAAAACTGCCACAGGTTATACCGTAGAAGTAAGTAGAGATACCTTCAAAACTGTTGATTATAAGATAACTACCGATACCAGTTATGTTGTCGTAAATGACCAATTGTTAAAAGGGGAATCCCTTTTTTGGAATACTTTGTACCAAATAAGAGCCACAGCTTTGGCAGCAGATGCTGTTTATAATAGCAAAATATCTGATTTGGGAAGTGTCAAAACAGATAAATTTCCAAGTATTCTTATCGTTCCAACATCGGCAGATTTATTAGACGTTTCTGCACGAGTAAAGTGGAATATTTCTACGGGAATTAAGGTTGCTAAAATCAAAGTTTTTGCAAAAACAGATTTGAAATTAGCAACTCCCTTGGCAACTTACGACGTTAGCGATGCCGACCAAAAGGTGGGAATTACGATTGTCAAGAAATTATTACCCGAAACAACCTACCAATTAGCCATTTATGATGCCACAGGTAAAGTACAAGGTTGGGACAATTATACAACTATCAAGCAAGCAGTTGACACAAAACAAACCAATGTAATTGACCTTTCTGAAAGTGATGACGCAACGGCATTGAATACGGCTTTAGCCAATGTAGTAGATGGGGGAATCATTGTTTTGAAAAAAGGAGCAACTTACACCATGCCAACTAACCCATTTTCAAAGTCGGTTTTAATAACAAGTGCCTATGGTTTTGGAGAACAAAAAACAATTATTACCACTACTGGTGGTGGGGTAATTGCTGATGGCTCAACAATTGACTATATCCGTTTTTCAAATGTTGAAATTAAAGGGGCTGACATCGGAGCAAGTTATGTTTTTAATCCTGATAGAGCCACTGCAACACTTTTGAAAGAATTGACTTTTGATAATTGTATTCTATCAAATATGCGTGGAGTTTTGAGAATGAGAACGAGAATGTTTCTTACCAATTTCAACATTAAAAACTCTATCGTTTACCAAATTGGAACGTATGGTATTTTAACCACTGATACCGATGGTGCAGGAATGGCGGCAGTTGATAATATTGCCTTCCAAAATAGCACTTTTAGTAAGATTAACATTTTTCTTACTTCAAGACAAAGTTCAAAATCAGTCTTAATTTCAGATTGTACCTTGAATGAAGTTGGTTCAAATACCAATGCTTCTGTATTATTATTCAACTGGCGAGGAACAACTGCCGCAACCAATAATGTAAGCAATGGAATAAAAATTTCTAATTGTGTTTGGGGCGGAGCTTGGGACCAAGCAGGTACACCAACGGCGGTTTCGATAAGAGCAAAATCTCCTACGGCACTTGCCACGACAAATTTTACCGTTGAAAATACTTATTCCACCAGTACATTGACCTTTGTGGCGGGGTCAGAAATTAGCGGATTCCCGTCGTCTGTCTATGCTAAAACAGCGGCAGATTTATGGGTTAGCCCAACAAGTGGCTTAAATTTCAATTTTAAAGACTTGAGTTTCGCAGGGAGAAAAGATACTGGTGACCCACGTTGGAGAATAAAATAAAGATAGATTAAGTTGGATTTATTTATAAAGCTCCCTGATTTTTGGGGAGCTTTTTTTAAAGCCAATTAAACAAATTAACTATTTGATTTACAGATAATTGACTTAATATCTAAAACTATGCAACAACAATCTCAATTTGTAAAATTTATCGAAAATATATACTCAATGTCAAAAGTTAAATTTGAGTTAAAAAAAAACTCACCCGTGCGTTGGTCGAATGCTCCCCTCTCAATCGGAAAAGGGTTCGGGCTGAGGTTTTGCGACATTAAGTACATTCTTCCGAAATTTATTCCATCAAAATTTTCTATTTTTCTATTGCTCCTCTCTTTCTCCTATTTGGGGTTTTCTCAACAAATTGCATTTCCTGGAGCAGAAGGTGGCGGGCGTTTTGCAGTAGGCGGACGTGGCGGAACGGTTTATGAGGTAACCAACTTAAACGATTCGGGAGCAGGAAGTTTGCGTGATGCCATCAGTGTAGGGAATCGTACTATTATTTTTAAAGTTTCGGGAGAAATTAAACTTCAAAGTCGTTTACAAATCAAAAAAGATAATATCACCATTGCAGGGCAAACTGCTCCAGGAGAAGGAATTTGTTTGACAGGCTATACCTTAAATATCTCAGCTTCCAATATTATCGTGCGTTATATTCGTTGTCGGTTTGGCGATACCAACGCCGTCGATGACGATGCCATGAATTCGTGGAATGGGACTTACCAAAATATTATCGTTGACCATTGTTCAATGAGTTGGTCGATTGATGAAACGGCTACTTTTTATGGTATCAAAAATTTCACCTTACAATGGTGTCTTGTGGCAGAAAGTCTATATCGTTCAAAACACGATAAAGGCGACCACGGATATGCGGGTATTTGGGGTGGTGCAAACGCTACTTTTCACCATAATTTAGTAGCCCATCATACCTCACGAAATCCACGTTTTGGCGGTGCCAGAAAAGGATATATTCCCTATGACCCCAGCGAAGAATTGGTTGACTATCGTAATAATGTGATTTATAACTGGGGAAATATCAATTCGTCGTATGGTGGAGAAGGGGCAAAAATCAACATGGTTAATAATTATTATAAAGCTGGCCCTGCCACTGCTGGAAACTTAACCACAAGTTCAGCTTCTAATAAACGAAACAGAATTTTAAACTATTCCAGTTATTATGCAGAAGCTGGCGTAGATACACTTTTTGGCGGAAAATTTTATATTGATGGCAACTATGTAGATGGTTTTCCAGATGTAACGGCTGATAACTGGACAAAAGGTGTACAAAAAGATAGTTATGCAAAAGCAACGGCATTGCTTGCTGCCAATAAACAAAATGTTGCTTTTTCAATGCTTTCGCCTATCAGAGTACAATCCGCATTGGATGCCTACAAAGCCGTTTTGGACAGCGTAGGAGCAATTTTACCCAAAAGAGATTTGATTGATACTCGCATTGTTTACGAAACAAAAACAGGAACTGCTACTTATGAAGGAGCAACGTATGCAGCCGTGAAAGATGCAGGGGTGAGCCACCCTTCAGGGATTATTGATAGCCCTACCAACGTGGGTGGTCTTCAAAAGTATGGAGCAAATACTGCTTATAAAGATGCTGATATGGACGGAATGGCAGATACTTGGGAAACGGCTAAAGGGTTAAATCCTGCCGATGCTAATGACGGAAATTTGGTGGCTTCAAATGGCTATACCAATCTCGAAAACTACTTAAATTCAATCACAGGCGATACAGGTACGGGGACAATTGTGGGCGGTTCGGGCAGTACAACACCTATCGTTGACTTAATGGGTTATGATGCCGTAGTCGCTAAAAATGGAACAGGGAGTTTTAAAGCGATACAAGATGCGATAAATGCCGTAACCATCAATGGAACAAAAGCCTATCGTATTTTCATTAAAAATGGTAAATATCTTGAAAAAATAGCCATTCCATCTAACAAACCTTTCATTCAATTAATCGGTGAAAGTGCAGGTAAAACGATTATTTCTTGGAATGATTATTCAGGTAAAATTGTCAGCGGTGTTACCATCGGTACAAGCACTTCAACAACGCTGTCAATAAAAGCAGCGGATTGTTTATTGATGAATTTAACCATTGAAAACACGACGGGTGATGCTCCGCAAGCGGTTGCCCTTACGTTGGAAGGTGACAGAAATATCGTAAAATCTTGTATTTTATTGGGTGGACAAGATACTTTTTTGGCTAATGGAGACGGTAAACGTCAGTATCTCAAAAACACCTATATTGACGGGGTGGTTGACTTTATTTTTGGAAGTTCAACGGCTGTTTTTGATTCTTGTGTTATTTATGCCAAAGACCGTGTAGATAAATTATCAGGTAGCTATATCACCGCTGCCAACACGCCCAATGGTCAGGCTTATGGTTATGTTTTTAGAAATTGTACATTACCTTCTAATACAGGCGTAACGTCGTATGTGTTGGGTCGTCCTTGGCAAAATGACGCTTCTACGGCTGATGTAGCCAAGAAATATAACAAAGTAGTTTTCTTGAATTGTACTTACGGAGATAAAATTGTAAAACCCGAAGGATGGTCAACATGGGATACGGGTACAAATACCGCTTTAATTACTTACGCTGAATATAAACCCAAGAAATATAATGGAAGTGCTGCCAATATTAGCAGTAGAGTGGCATGGTCAAAACAATTGACCGATGCCCAAGCAAGTCCTTATTTAACCAATGCAACAGTATTAAATAACTGGGAACCTTGTACCTCCGTAACGGATTTATGCAAAGCAACCACGCCAGAAATTGCCATCGTAAATTTAAAAGTAAAAAAAGGAGCTGATTTATCAACGCCAACGGGTTTTGCTTGGAATGTGGTTTGGGCAATGAAAGATTTGAAGTATGAATTATTGAGAAGTACAGATAATAAAACAACTTTCTCTACCGTAAAAACCATCACCGCCACAACGGATACACTCATTAATTTTAGCACTTCCGACGATGCACCAGCCGCAGGAAAACAATATCATTATATCTTGAAGGTATCAAAAACAGGCTTAAACACCTATTTCTCTGATACTATTTCAGTATCGAGTATTCCAACGATTACAATTACGGGTTCTCCCAAAGATTTTTTACAAGGCTTAGGCACACCAGCAGCGGCTCAGGTTTATGCCTTATCATGTGTCAATTTAGCGGATAATTTAACAGTAACCATTCCTGCTAATTTTGAACTTTCGGCAGATGGCGGAAAAACATGGAATAATAGCCAAAAAGCATTGAGCATCACACCAGTTAATGGCACAATTGCCACAATCAATGTACAAGTTCGTCTGAATGCCAATGCCTCAGGAACGTACACAGGCACGATTACCCACACCAGCACAGGAGCATCTACTCAAAATATTTTGACCAATGGCTTCACTCAAAGTACCGCTTTAGCTGTTACTCAAACGTTAGCATATTGGTCAATGGCGGTTAATAATATGGATAGTTTGGCATTGAGAGCAAAAGGTGTAACAGCCCCAATACCAACGCTTAAACGCTTAACTATTTCAAACGGCTCTGTGATTGCACCTTATTCTGCATTGCATGGACAATGTATTGCTCCTTCATCAGATGGCGGTGGTGTTTGGACGGTTGCAGGTGGTGGAAATGCCAATAATTTGCATCGTGGAATTTATGAACAATTTGTTATCAAAGCACAAACTGGATTTTCTGTAAAAGTAGATTCATTGGTGTTAAAAAGCTCATTGTATCAAGCCGCAACAGGTAAATTAGCGGTTGTATTCTCCAAAACAGGCTTTAAAACGGATTCATTAAACGTTACTGGTGGACTTTTACCTGATGGAACGCCCATGTTGAGCGGTGCAAATGGAGGATTTCTGACCCCGTTAATTCTTACCTCAGACCCTGCCAGTACAACGACACAATACAAAATCGCTTTGAAAGGCAATGAGGGCATAACCTTAGCCGCAGGAGATTCTCTAACGGTTCGTTTGTATTATAGCACAGGCAGTGGAAGTCCAGGACGTTATGCAAAAATTAAAGATTTACAGTTTAGAGGTTCAACAAAGGACTTAAACGTGAAACCACCTGTGGTAACGCTGACACAAACTTTGAGTGAATTTAACATGATTGAAGGGCAAGGAGTAACGGCTCAAAGTTATTCTATTTCAGCAGAAAACTTGACGAGTGATATAACCATAACCGCTCCGATAAACTTTGAAATCAGTAGCGATACCAAAACGTGGGCATCAACTATAAAATTAAGTCCAACGCTTGGAAAATTAGCTCAAACCAATATTTCAATTCGTCCAATGGCAACCTTAAAGGCAGGCAACTATTCGGGTGATATTCTTCATGTTACGCAAGGGGCAACAACTTTAAATATTCCTGTTAAGAGTTTAGTTACACTACCATTATCAACCGATAATGATGATTTTGGAACAACCATTTCTTTGTCACCAAATCCTGTACAAAGTATTTTAAAAGTCAATCATCCTCATGGTTTGGTACACGATAGTCTGGGAATTTATACTTTAGGAGGTAATAAACTTAATATTTTCAGTATTCAAATTGGTAGTTTATCTACCATCATCAATATTAGTAATTTACCCGATGGGGCATATTTATTGTACTATCAAAGTGAAAAAGGAAATAAAACTTTAAAGTTTATTAAACAGTAAAGTTAAGATTCAGATTGGGTGAAATTATTTTAGAATGTACCTTGTCATTCCGAAGGGTTTCACCCGATCATGAAATAAACTCCAAATTTTCCAGAGAACATTTACCCCTCATAATAATTTGAAAATAAGCACCTTACTTATTTTTCAACCTTCACTATCACTCCATAATTCTGAACGTTTTTTAAGATAAAAATTGCGAATCAGGTACTCCAAATTTTCAGAAATATCCTCAACATTTACCGATTTATCAAGCTAAAATTTACGTTTGAAAGTCAATTTATTTAAGCAAAATCCCCTCCAGATGAATATCTACCCAGTATTCATTTTTTTGTAAATCTTCATGAGTGATTTGTATATTTTGAAGTATAATTCATTTTTTTTATAATTTTTTCAAGTAAAACGAGTAGATTTCTGTGTTTACCCCTATTACAGGATAAGACTTATATTACAGGATGCTCGATGAGGGCTACCTATTTTAGCGGCAATGCTTTTGCGCAAAAAAGACAAAAAAATATAAAATAAATCATGTATTTGAGTCAACTTTTCAATTTTTCAATTTAAAAAACCCAACTTCAATGCTTAAAAAATTACTAAGTATGAGTGTGCTGATGGCTTTAGCTGGTGGCTATGCTCAAGTTCAGGGTAAAGGTTATCTGTTACCTTCAAAAGGTATTAGTTTGACATATTCAACAGGAATATCAAGCAAGTCAGGTATCGCTTTACCAGTTACAGGTAAAGTAACAAGTAATGATGGTGAAGGACTTCCTGGAGTAACCATCAAAATTAAAGGTACAGCTCGTGGTACTATTACGGGGGGTGATGGTTCATTCAAACTTGACGTGCCAGATGCTAATACGGTTTTGGTGATTTCTTCAACAGGTTTTGAAACACAAGAAATTACAGTAGGGGCACGTTCGGTGATTAATGTAGTTTTGGCAAATGATATCAAATCATTAGAAGAAGTGGTTGTGGTAGGTTACGGTGAGCGTAAAAAGTCTGACGTAACAGGTGCGATGATTAGTGTGAGTTCGGCGGAATTAAATCAAAGACCAGTAGCTAACGCATTACAAGGTATGCAAGGTAGAGCGGCAGGGGTTGATATTACGTCAAATGAAAGACCAGGTCAAGCAGGTAGGGTAACCATTCGAGGGGTACGTTCATTGACGGCTTCCAATGAGCCATTGTATGTTGTAGATGGTATTCCGTTGGTAACAGGTGGTACTATTGAAAGAAATTCTACTACTGGTGCTACTTCAGAGAGGAACTCAACTGGAGGTATTGATAATATTAACCCGAATGATATAGAATCGGTTGACGTATTGAAAGATGCCTCTGCAACGGCAATTTATGGTTCTCGTGGAGCGAATGGGGTTGTATTAATCACAACGAAAAGAGGTAAAAATGGTAAATATACCCTTAGTCTAAATTCTAACTTTACGACTGAAAATATCGTTGATTTATCTCCAATGATGAATGCAGGCGAGTATATTGATTACAGAAGATGGTCATATTTTTATACATCGACAGCATCAAAAGCTTATCCTCGTGGAGATCAACCTACTCAAGCAAATGACTTTGAGATTTTCTCAGGAGGAAGTGATAAAAGTGCTTGGGCTAATATCCAAAAGGGTTGGGCTAATGGTACTTGGGACGGTTCTAAAGTAGCAACAACAGACTGGCTCGGTATGGTTACACAAACGGCTCTTACTGGACAACATACCCTAAGTGTAAGTGGTGGTACTGAAAAAATGAAGGCTTATGCTTCTTTTGGATATTTGGACAACCAAGGTACTATCAAAGGGCAAGGTTACAAGCGTTATACAGGTAAACTAAGTGTTGACATCACACCGAGTAAATGGTTCTCGATGGGTGGTATATTGAATACCTCTTATTCGGTTAACGAATACGGTCAGTCTGGGACAGCAGCTAACGTTCAGGCAGGTCTTTATGCCAGTGCAAGAAGATTATTTAGTTATGCAGTACCTTTTGATGAAGCGGGTAATAGAATATTACAACCAGGTAATGACCCATTGGTTTTCAACATCGTAGATGAAGAAAAATATTCTCAAGACCAACGTGTTAACTTAAGACTATTTGGTAGTTTTTATGGTGAGTTAAACTTTGGAGGTTTCTCTAAAGCATTAGAAGGCTTGAAGTATCGTATGAATTTTGGTCCAGATGTTTCGTTTAACAGAAATGGATTTTTCATCAACGCACTTTCGGTAGCTAACTTAGGAGGTTCAACAAATGCAGCTTCTTTAACTAAGTTTCAATCTGTTTCATATACGTTAGATAACTTACTTACTTATAATAAGACGATTGGAAAAAGTCAAATCGGTCTTACTGCATTACAGACACAAACGCAATATGAGTACGAGTCGAACTTCCTTCGCTCAAATAACGTAGCGTTCCCAAGTCAAAAATGGAATAACTTAGATACAGCTCCTTTGGCTACAACAGGTGGATATAGTTCTGACTTTACACAGAAAGCTTTAGTATCATACATGGGTCGTGTGAACTATGATTATGACAATAAGTATTTAATCACTGTTTCTGGTCGTGCCGATGGTGCGTCTCAGTTGGCAGAAGGTAACAAATGGTCATTCTTCCCAAGTATGGCATTAGGTTGGAGAATCAATAACGAGAGATTCTTAGCTGAGCAAACATGGATTGATGCCTTGAAAGTAAGAGCTGGTGTAGGGGTAACAGGTAATGCTTCAATTAATCCTTATGAAACTCAAGGGGCTCTTGTAAATGCATTCTACCCTTCAGGTGCGTCAATTTTATCTGGTCTTGTGAACAACAAGGTTTTAGCAAACCAATCGTTAACTTGGGAAAGAACAACGCAGTATAACTACGGTATTGACTTCTCTTTCTTCAAAAGAAAAGTATCAGGTAGTTTAGATTTCTATACATCAAATACAACAAATTTATTGATGTTAAGAGGTCTTCCAACAGTTACTGCATACCCCTCTACAAACGCAAACGTAGGACAAACAGCCAGTAGAGGTCTTGATTTGACATTAACAACGGTGAACTTGAGTAAAGCAGGATTTGAGTGGTCTTCGACATTCAATGGTTCATGGCAAGCAAATGAAATCGTTACTTTATCTCAAGGTAAATTTGACGATATTAACAACAAATGGTTTATTGGACAAAGTCAAGGCGTAATTTATGACTATCAAGCAAATGGTTTGTGGAAAGAGTCTGATACCGATGAAATGGCGAAGTTCAATGCAAATGGTTCTAAATTTAGCACAGGTATGGTAAGACCAGTTGATTTGAACGGTGACTATAAAATTGATGCAAACAATGACCGTACCGTAATTGGTAGTACAATCCCAAAATTCATTGTTGGTTTGACTAATAATTTTGAATACAAAGGATTATCGTTGTCAGTAATGTTATATGGACGTTTAAGCTACTTGTATAACACTGGTGGAGAATCTCTTTCTGGTAGATCTTCGCAACGTCAAGTAAGTTATTATACGCCAAATAACACCAATTCAGATTATCAACGTCCATTCTATACTGCTGCAACAGGTGATCCTTATTCACCTTCTTTAGGTTACAAAGATGGATCATTTATTAAAGTACGTAACGTTTCATTGGGTTATAGAATTCCAGAAAAATTATGTCAGAAATTAGGCGTGAGCAATGCACGAGTTTACGTTCAAGGACAAAACTTAGGAATGCTTTACAATAATATTGACTGGCTTGATATGGACTTACAATTAAATGCCTCAAACAGAGGATATACATTCGGCATTAACCTTGATTTTTAATCTTGATACTCTTAATTAATAAAGAAATAGAAATATGAAATATATAAAAATAGGTGCATGTATTCTGACCCTCTTCACAACAGTATCATGCCAAGATATATTAACAGAGGAAGTAATTACAGACCGTCCAAACTCCTACTTTGGTACAGATGCAGGTATTTTGGCTGGTGTTGTAGGTGCTTATAATCAAACATTTGCTGTACCCTTCAATGGTGAAGCCACTTTTTCTACGACTAACTACGGAACAGATGAATTTGTAGTAGGTGGAGACCAGTCTAATAGCCCTTGGAATAACTACGATGGGGGATTAAAGTCTATCGTTAACACGGTAACTTCCAATACTGTTCCTGCTGAAAGAGCATGGGATACGTATTACATTGCTATCGGCTTGACTAATCAGGTAATTAATTCAGCTCTTGCCAGTACCTCAACAAGTGCTGCTATTAAGAAAACAGCATTGGGCGAAGCGTATTTTATGCGTGCATTCAATTACTTAAAACTGGTTCGTCAGTATGGTGGTGTGCCTATCAAAACAAGCGTAAGTACAACCGTTGAAACAGAGTTTTCACGTGCTACGCCCCAAGAAGTATATGCTTTGATTATCGATGATTTGAAAAAAGCATCCGATTTATTAGATAACGTAGGGCCTGGCCCTCAAAAAATCACGAAAGATGCAGTTGGGCATTACTTAGCAAAGACGTACCTTTCAAGAGCAAGTGAAATCAATGATTCGTGGAATACTTCTACCAAAGCTGCTGATTTGGCAGAGGTAGTAAAACTTTCTGATGAAATTATCACAAAACACCCATTGGTATCTAATTATGCTGCACTTTGGGCTTGGGATAAAGTAAACGCTCCAAGCGAATCTGTATCTGAAGTGATTCTTTCAGCTCAATTCTCTAATGATGCCTTGTCAACCACTTCTAATACTCAACACTTGTATTTTGCAGCACGTTACGATGATTTACCATACATGCAACGTGATTTGACAGGGATGCGTCCATTCAGTCGTTTAGCTCCTTCGTATTTTACGTATTCAGTATTTGACCAAGTAAATGACTCTCGTTTCTGGAAAAGTTTTAGAACAAAATCAAGAGTTAATAAGGGTAGTGGAAAATATGTAAATGGTGACTTGGGTATCATGTACGTCATTAACAGTCCAGACGATAAGCGTTTTGCTAAATCAAGTTATGTGGATGAGATTGTATATTCAAAAACTGGAAAAACAATTCCTTCTGTATTCGTGGCTTATTCAACAGATGGCAAAAATTTAATGGGTGGCGTTAGATACCCATCATTAAATAAATATTTTGATGGTTCTCGTATCGGTTTTAACGATGTGAATGGTTTCAGAGATATTGTATTGGCAAGATCGGCAGAAACTTATTTGATGGCTGCAGAAGCAAAGGTTCGTTTAGCTAAACTTGGTACTGGTTCTTATGACGATGCCTTGCCATACATCAATAATATACGTAGAAGAGCAACCTATAAAGCTGGTGAAGACAGAGCTTCTTATGCTGATGGTGCTGCGGCTTTTGTTGTTTCAACAGCAGGACAAAGTACAAGCATTAACTCGTATTTTACAGAAAACTCTTATTATGAGTCAACAGGTATTCCTACAACTACTGCTTCAACATCCTTGGACATTACAAGTTCAAATAGCTTGCCAGCACAGGATTTAGCAGTTATCAATAAATTGGGATATACTTCAACGTATGATAAGATGTTATGTTTGGTATTGAACGAAAAAACAAGAGAGATGTGTGGTGAGTTTCACCGTTGGGAGGATTTAGCCAGAACAAAAACATTGCTTGCAAGAGCAAAGGCTTATAACTTACCTACTCCTGGTACTACTGGTGCTTCGGCTAATATCAAAGATTACCACTTGTTGCGTCCAATTCCACAGACGTTCCTTGATGGTATCACCAAAAATAATATTCCGTTAACTGGTACAGAAAAGCAGACGATGCAAAATCCTGGTTACTAAAATTTCAAATTAAATTTACTTGCTCCCTTATTGGTTTCTAATTTAGAACTGATGAGGGAGTTTTTTTTTGCCTATTTATCTGGATTGTACTACTTCAGATTCAATCGTTTTTCAATACACTGTTTGATAGACGCTCATACCTTAAAAGACAATTATGTTCAAAATGAGATATAAAAAGTTCAAAATGAGGAAAGAAGTTTGTGGTTGATACTGAGAAACTCCCCCCTTTTTCTTCTTTTGTTCATTATGAGTTAAAAATAGTTCATTTTGTGATAACACTCACGCTACTATTTTTCCAAATTTTGTATTGAGAAAGCAAAAGAATATAAATGCTTTTCAAAACTATGAAATATTTCAAACTTACCACTTCTATGTGCATGAAAACATATAACCCAAAAGGCAATACAACCTTGTTAATTCTTAATCAAAAAACTTCCAAAAAAGTATTAATAGACACCGTTGTTTTATTGGAGGGCGATGTCAATTATACCATTTTTCATTTAGAAAATGGCAATCAAAATATGGTTGCTCATAGTCTCAAATTTTTCGAGCCGTTTTTAGAAACTCATGGTTTTTTAAGAGTGCATCGTTCTTTTATGATTAATCCCAATCATGTCAAAAATTTGGATAAACAACAACATAAGGTAACCATGATTAATGGTTATGAAGCGGTGGTTTCGAGAAGAAAAAAAAGAATTTTCAAGAATTTACTATAAAACTAACGCATCAAAAATTTCCTTTTTATAGGGAATAAAGAGAGGAAGAGCATATCAATTTCTGATTTCTCTCCTCTCTTTAAATGAAGCTTAATTATCAACAACTCAGTTTTGGAGTAAAATAAAACACTATTTTAAAACCCTACAAGCCATTGATAATCAATCTTATAATAATCGTAATTTTTAATTCGTCATCGTGCTTACATCAAATACCTAAAGCTCCCTTTTCTTCAATGCTTTTACCGCAAAATCGGCAGCACGAGCCGTAAGTGCCATATAAGTAATAGAAGGATTTACACATGAAGAAGATGCCATTGCTGCCCCATCTGTCACAAAAACGTTTTTGCAATCATGAACTTGATTGAAAGCATTTAAAACCGACGTTTTAGCATCACGACCCATCCGAGCAGTTCCCATATCATGAATTCCTAATCCCATGTGCGTTGGGCGGTCATAAGGCGTAACGTTTTTAAAACCTGCCGTTTCGAGCATTTCAACCGCTGAAGCTACAATATCTTTACGCATTGCCCAATCGTTTTCCACAAATGCTGCATCAGTAACAATCATCGGAATACCCCACTTATCTTTTTTGTCAGCGTCGAGGTAAATTCTGTTGTTAGCGTCAGGCAATATTTCACCAAAACCACCAATACTGATATTCCATGCACCAGGTTGGCTTAAACCTTGTTTGAAATCTGCTCCAAAACCATCTGCATTTACTCCTCTATTCCAACCTTCTCTACTTGCTCCGCCTTGATAACCAAAACCTCTGAGGTAAGCCGTTTGTTTATCGTTACCCCAGTTTCTGAAACGAGGAATATAAAGTGCATTAGGGCGTTGTCCGTAAACATAGTCGTCTTCAAAACCTTCAATCGAAGCCGTTGCACCAGAACCTAATTGATGATCCATGAAGTTTCTACCCACTTGGTCGCTTTCGTTACCAAATCCATTCTGAAAACGATTTGATTTTGAGTTAAGCATTAAAGCGGCAGTATTAATAGAACCTGCATTCAAGAAGATAATTTTAGCAAAAAACTCTTCCGTTTCCATGGTATGCTGATTAATAACTCGCACGCCAATGGCTTTCTTTTTTTGTTCGTCATAGATAATTTCAGCCACTATCGAATCGTGCAGAATACTCAAACGATTTGTTCGCATGGCAGCAGGAATTGACCCTGATAATGAACTATAATAACCACCATAAGGACAACCTCTTTGGCATTTATTTCTGTACTGACACGATGCACGTCCTAATTCAGTATGAATTGCTTGAGGTTGTGTTAAATTGGCAACACGACCAACCGTTACAGGACGGTTGAATTTTTCAAACATTTTATTTTTGAAATAGGCTTCTGGAGCAAATAGTGGCATTGCTGGCAAAAAATGCCCATCAGGTACTACATCTAAGCCTTCTTTTTGACCACTTACACCCACAAATTTTTCTACGTGAGTGTACCAAGGCTCTAAGTCTTCATAACGAATTGGCCAGTCGATACCTACGCCTTCTTTGGCATTGGCTTCAAAATCATGCTTTCCCCAACGGTAACTCTGCCGTCCCCAGTGCATTGATTTTCCACCTGTGTGATAGGCACGAATCCAGTCAAAAGGACGTTTTTCGATATACGGATTATCTTTATCATTGGTTAAATGATTGACAACTTCTTCACTACCCAAACCCCAAAATCTACTATTTGCCCAACGTTCTTCAGCCGAAAGATTAGAGGTTTTACCACGATGTTCAAAATCCCAAGGCTGTTTCATGGCGGTATCGTATCCTTCAACGTGCTTTATTTCATGCCCACGCTCAATCATCAGCACCTTTAAACCTCTTTCGGTCAACTCTTTGGCTGCGAAACCGCCAGACATACCCGACCCAACCACGATGGCATCAAAGGTGTTTATTTTTTTTGATTTTATATTCAAATTCATGATTTTCAATTATTTATTGGTTATTGATAAATTAGTTACTTGAGAATTGGTTACTGGTAATTGGGTTCATTAATTATCGGTTACTTATATTTTCCCTAATGACCAATCACTATTCTCTCTTCACTTTTCACTCAATAAGCATACGACTTTTGATTAGGCTTAATTTTGATATTTTCGAGCTTTCCAGGAATTTGAACATACTCAAATGAAGCTTTTAAACCAGCTTCTGAGGTGAAATAACCCAGTAGCGTCAGTTCCTTTATTAATCTCCAAAATGGGGTTATTTTTCCTGTAATTTTCTTGGTTTCTTGTTCCAATAATTTCAAAGCTCCTCTTTTTTCATCTGCATTTAATTCTAAAAACTTCACACGCTCCATTGAAACTAAGCCTTCCATAAAGCTCTGATGCTCAGGAGTTTTGTAACAATCTTTCAGCATCATCTCGATAAATGCAGGCACGCCCACATCTTTCGCTCCTGGTGTATCGGTTCGAGGGAGTATAATTTCAGCTATTTCTGCAACAATTTTTTGCTGATTTTCGGTTAAATTGAAAATAGCAATATTGCCTCGTACCTGCGTAGTTTGCTCCCAATGATTCATCGCCATGACAGTCGGGGCAGAGAATGCACCACCCAACATCAAAGCTACATTTTTAATGACCTCTCTTCTATTCATTTATTTTATAAGATTGAATAATTTTTAGAAACAAATATATTTATTCAATAATTAAATCCACACATAAAGCTTCAGTTTTAATCAGTTTTTGAAAATATTTATTTTCGATTAAATTTTTCAGAGCTACCTATCTGTGGAGAATATTCAGTCCTAATACTTAAATTGAAAAATTAATGTTCAATTAACTTTAGCTTAAAAGACGGTTGTTGTGGGCTACTTAAATTTGAGAGTCATAACATAACTTCGTAACAATGAACCCGCAAAGATTGATTTATCTGTATTCAGACTCTGTTTTTACTCCTTGGAAAGAAAACATATTTAGTGATACTATTATTAATTTATTAAAATCAACGCCAGATGGGTATTATCCATTTGTGACTCATTTTGTAGGATTTACCGATGAATTTGCCTCATTTTTGAAACAATTTGACATGGTTTTTAATGTCTGCTATGGTTTTATTGATGCTGGTCAGGCGGATGTGGCACAGTGGCTGGATAGTCACGAGATTAAACATACTGCCAGTTCTTATGAAATTCAGATTTTGGCGAAGGACAAAGTAAATCTGCCAATAATCTGTAAGGAAATCAATGTCAAAACGCCAGAAATTATTGCTCTTAGTGAAATTCCTGAAAGTCATTATTCCCGATTTATTGCCAAACCTCGCATGGGAAGTTTGCATTTGAATATGTTGGTTTTTGAAAAAGGAAATATTCCGTATCAAGCGTTATTGGAACGTGACGATTATATAATTCAACCTTATTTGACAGGACGAGAATTTACGGTTGGGGTGGTTCCAAATGAAGATAGTACCGATTATATTGCTTTGCAGCCTCTTGAAATTAGACCTAATGATAATCGTGAAATTTATATTGCAGGTCAAAATTATGGCATAACAGAAAAAATCCTCAATCCTGACTTGGATAATATGCTCAAAAATGAATTAATGAATATCGTTTTGAGTTTACATAAAACGATGAAAATCAGAGGAATGTCTCGAACTGACGTAAGAATTCATGAAGGTCAGATTTTTATTTTGGACATAAACACCATGCCAAATTTAGACACAAAGAGTTTCCTACCTTTAATTGCTCAAAATGAAGGGATTGATTTGAAGGAATTGATAAGAAAAGTCACTAAAATGGCTGAACAATACTATGTAAATATGCCTTTATCGGTTTTGAATTAAGGAAAATTGCAAATGCTCCCTTCCATTTTTTCGTTTTTTTATATTGATGCTAAATACAGTGTTTAATAAGTTTTCTGAATAATTTTCTTCCTAAAATGTTTGATTGGAGAACCTCCCGAAAGTTTTAGAACTTTCGGGAGGTTGAAATAACTTATTAAACAGTGTACTAAATACAGCGTACTAAACAGAATATTCGGCTGAAATATGTTTTCTGAGCTTTTTCATTTGTGAAATTTCAGCTTCGTAAACTTTTTTTACGCCATCGCCTGTGGCAGTTTCCACATCACGAATATCTTTTACTAAACGAGACAAACCTTGTGGCTCAACCGAAGCGGCATGGTCAGACCCCCACATGGCACGGTCGAGCGTGAAATGACGTTCCACAAAAGTTGCTCCCATCGCAACAGCAGCTACGGTAGTTGCCAAGCCTGTTTCGTGTCCAGAATATCCAATTGGGGTATCAGGGAACATTTCACTCAAGGTTTGTACCATGCTCAAATTCAATTCTTCTGGTTTGCAAGGATAAGCAGACGTAGAATGTGCAATCATCAAAGGGTAATTCTCATCAAATTGACGAATAAAAGCAACCGTTTCGATAATTTCATTTTGCGTTGACATACCCGTAGAAATCATCAATGGGCGACCAGTTTTCAAGATTTTTTCGATTAATTCAAAATCCGTTAACGAAGCCGAAGCCAATTTGTATAAAACAGGATTGAAATATTCTAAGAAATCCACAGAATCAACATCCCAAGGTGAAGCAAACCAATCAATTCCTCTGAATTTGGCGTGTTGGTCAATAGCTGAGTATTCTAAATTACCAAATTCGGTTTTGCGTTTATAGTCAATGTAGCTCATTCTGCCCCAAGGCGTATCACGCATAATTTCCCATTGGTCAAGCGGAACACATAATTCTGGTGTTCTTTTTTGAAATTTTACGGCATCAGCTTTTGCGTTAAAAGCCTCATCAACTAATTGTTTGGCGGTGTCTAATGAGCCATTATGATTGATTCCGATTTCCGCAATGATATAACACGGTTGTCCTTTACCAATTACTTTTCCTGATGATAAAATGATGTTTTTCATACAAAATTTGAATGTTGTTGTTATATTTTTGAGGCAATAATTAATTCAGCAAATTCTCTAAAACAGCCTTCTCCGCCTTTGCTTTCGCAAATGTAGTCGGCGATATTTTTGGTAAAACTGATGGCATCGGCTGGGCAAGCAGTCAAGCCAACTTGTTGCATTATTTCAATATCGTTTACGTCGTCGCCGATATAAGCGATGTCATCAGTGGTCAGGTTTTTATTGACCATTATTTGCATCAATACTTTCAATTTATCTTTGATTCCTAAATGCAATTCCGTGATTTGGAGTTTTTCGGCTCTTTTTACCACCGAAGGAGAAACTTCTCCTGTAATAATTCCCGTTTGTACATCAGCTAATTTCCGAAGTCTTTCAACACCCATGCCATCACGAATATTAAATTTTTTCAAGATTTCGCCTTGTTCTCCATAGTACACGCTACCATCGGTCAGTACGCCATCACAATCAGTAATGAGTAACTTAATTTTTCGAGCTTTTGATAGTATTTCTTCTGTCATTGTTTAAGTAGGACAGGTTTCCAACCTGTCGCAAAAAATAATTCTATTTGAACAGTTAAGTAGCACAGGTTTCCAACCTGTCGCAAAAAATGATTCTATTTGAACAGTTCAGTAGCACAGGTTTCAAACCTGTCACAAAAAAATACATTTAGAGCCACAGGTTGAAAACCTGTGCTACATTAAATAGCCGTCCAACCTGTCACAAAAAATAATTCTATTTGAACAGTTAAGTAGCACAGGTTTCAAACCTGTCACAAAAAATAATTCTATTTGAACAGTTAAGTAGCACAGGTTTCAAACCTGTCACAAAAAATAATTCTATTTGAACAGTTCAGTAACACAGGTTTCAAACCTGTCACAAAAAATAATTCTATTTGAACAGTTAAGTAGCACAGGTTTCAAACCTGTCACAAAAAAATACATTTAGAGCCACAGGTTGAAAACCTGTGCTACATTAAATAGCCGTCCAACCACCATCAACTACTAAATTTGCTCCTGTCATATACGCCGAAGCATCAGAAGCTAAAAACATCAATGCACCTTGATAATCAGTGGGTTGAGCCATTCTTCCGAGTAAAGTTTTGGCTGAGTAATTTTGCACAAAAAAATCATCTTGCGAATTTTCTACACCGCCTGGAGAAAGGGTATTTACTCGCACGCCATTTTTCCCCCAATAAGCCGCCAAGTATCTTGTAAAATTGATAATTGCTCCTTTGGTAGTTGGATAAGCAGGCGATTTATAAAAGGTTTGTTCTCCCAATTGATTGCGGTAAATACTTTGGTCAGGTCCAACCATTCCATACGTTGAGGCCACGTTGATAATGCTTCCTGAACCTTGTTTTACCATTTCAATTCCAAAGATTTGCGAACATTGAAAAACACCTAATACATTCACTTCCAAAGATTTACGAAACGAATCAATCGGATATTTTTCAAAAGCTGATAAGGTGGCTGCCATTTCTGGATTTTCAAACATATCGTTGATAGCAGCATTATTTACCAAAATATCAATTGTGCCAAAACGAGCTAAAATATCAGATTTTGCTCTTTCAAGCGATGCTGAATCGGTTACATCTAAACTGACTCCAAAAGCATTTTCACCGAGTGTTTCAGCAAAAGTTTTTGTAGCATTTTCAGCAATATCAGCTACTACTACATTGGCTCCAGCGGCGGCTAATGCCTCACAATGCTTTTTGCCAATCAACCCTGTTCCACCCGTAACGATGGCAGTTTTGCCTGCTAAGGAAAATAATTGAGTTAGATTCAAGGGGGAATTATTTATTTGGTTTTCCATTCAATTTACCATATTTCTATGTTTAGTCTGAGTTTATTAACGCTTCACAAAACACCAAATTTATACTTTTGCTAAAGCTGGTTTGATATTATAATTGCTCGTTTTTCTGAAAACTGCTTCTAATACTTCTCCTTTCAAATACGACTTAACATTCTGATTTTCAATCGCTTCTTTAACAATCGGCAAAACATCTCTGTACGCTGAAAGGGTGTAATTAATGTCATCGTCGGAGTGGCTAAAACACATATTATGAAAACCCGCCCAAAGAATGCCCCGCTTAATCATTTCTTGTTGCATAAGTGCCTTGATTTCCAAGCCGTTACCCGCTTCGGCAGAAAAAGTAACCATTGAACGACACGGATAACCAACGCATTTCGTAAGGTTTTGCATCCCCAATTCTTCCACAATTTGATTATATCCGTCTTGTATCAATTGCCCTTTTTCGGCTAAATACTGAGGTACATTTTTGTCTCTAATTTCCTCAATCGTAGCAATACAAGCGGCTAAAGAAAGTGCTTCTCCGCCAAAGGTCGTATAACTAAACACCTCATTATTAAATAGTTCCATCACATCAGCTCGCCCCGTCAATAAAGCAATTGGCATTCCGTTGGCACAGGCTTTTGAATAAACGGCTAAATCGGGAATGACGTTAAAATATTCCTGAGCACCGCCCAAAGCAATACGGAAACCTGTCCACATTTCATCAAAAATCAATAATGTACCGTTTTCACGACAAGCCTCAGCTAATTGTTGCAAGAAATCATTTTGCGGTGCTTCAAAAATGAATGGTTCAAGAATTACGGCAGCAACATCCTCATCTAAAGCCTCAATAATGGCTTCAATGTTGTTATATTCAAAAGTAAATGTCATGTTTTGAATAGCCTCTGGCACACCCGAATTACGACTTGTGATACCGATATACCAGTCATGCCAACCGTGATAACCGCAACAAAACACTTTATCTCGACCCGTAAATGCTCGGGCAACTCTCACAGCCGCCGAACAAACATCAGCCCCTGTTTTTGAAATTTTTACGGCTTCAGCATTCGGAATTACTGCTTGAATAAGCTCCGATAATTCTACTTCCAAAGGGTGCATCAACGAAAAAGTAATACCGTCTTCCAACTGTTTTTTAATCGCTTCGTCCACTTTTGGATAAGCGTAACCAAGTGAAATGGGGCCAATAGCAGCGTTAAAATCAATGTATTCATTGCCATCAACGTCCCAAACGTGCGAGCCTTTCCCTTTTTGCAAATATTTCGGAGCAATACCTTTGGTAAATTGCCCAGTTCCTTTGGCAAGTGTTTGAGTAATAGGTTTTTGAACCTTCAATGCTCGTTCGTAAATGAGGTCTGAGTTGGTTATTTCGGGATAATTATCGTTAAACTTTACAGTATTTTTCATCTTTTGAGGTCTTATTCGTAATATTTTCCATTGTTATTGAGGTCGTCAATGGCTATTTCTTCCAGACGACTCATAATTTTATTTGCCATTTTTTCACCCGTAAATCCTTCATAATCAAGCACCTCCGAAAGTCTGGCAGGTTTAAACCATCTTTCTTCCAAAGCAATTGGTAAAACATTGGCAGTTAAACGGTTTTTCAAAAGTGTTTCGGCAACGATAGTATATAAACCGCCCGTCAGAAAATGGTCTTCAATGGTTACGACTAATTCGGAATGTAAAGCCGCAAAAATAATCGCTTGTTCATCCACAGGTTTTAGGCTTCTCATATTTACCAAGCCAACAGATTTCCCCTGTTCTCTCAATATTTCAGCCGTAATCATGGCTTGTTCAAACATAAAACCATAAACTAAAATGGTTACGTCAGTCCCTTCCGAAATGACTTCTGCTTTGCCAATTTCAAACACACGTTGGTGTTTATACGTTGTAGGTCTGTGACAAATACGAACGTAACTTGGCGAGGGTGAATTCCAGATTTCGGGCAACATCGTTACTAAATCTTGTTCGTCAGCAGGAGCAAAAACTTGCATATTGGGAATTCCACGCATAATATTGATGTCTTCAATCGCTTGGTGAGTTGCCCCATTACCATCTGATAAAAAACCTGGAATAAAACTGCTCAATTTGACAGGCAAATTTCCAATTCCTACATCAGTTCTGATAAATTCAAAGGCTCGCATCGACAAAAAAGCAGCAAGAGCGTGAACTACGGGAATACGTCCACGAAGAGCAAGCCCCGCAGCAGCTCCAATCATTGTTTGCTCAGTAATGCCAGTATCAATAAATCTATTCCCTAAAACTTCAGGTAAATTTCTGACCAAAGCCCGATTTTCAGCCGTCATCACAACGAATCGTTCATCGGCAAGGGCTGTATTTTTTAATAATTCTTCGTACATTTTGTTTATTTTTTGTGCCAAAAGACACGAAAAGACCAATTTTAACAGATTATCTAACCACCATTACTTCCGACTCAATCATGGCTTGGTGCGTTCCGTGAAGTTCCTCTAATAATTGTTCTACTTCATTTTCAGAGAAATTACAAAACCAACGGTCGGCACGAGCTTCGATACTCGGTAAACCTTTTCCTCGAACGGTATCAGCAACGATGACGTTTAGTTTTCCTTTTTTATAAGGAATTTCGGCAAATGCTTCTTCTAAATCTTGAAAATTATGTCCATCAATTCGAGTAACTTCTGCTCCAAATGCTTCAAATTTATCTACCAAAGGTTCAAGCGGAATCAAGTCTTCAGTGGCTACATTGGCTTGAAATTTATTGCGGTCAATGACAAAAATGAGATTGTCCAATTTATAGGCATTTGCCACCAAAACAGCCTCCCAGCACGAACCTTCGTTCAATTCGCCATCGCCCATGATACAAACTATCATGTTTTTTGTACCTCTAATTTTACAGTCCAAAGCCACACCAATCGCCACCGATGGCAAATGCCCCAATGAACCCGAATGAAATTCAATTCCAGGAATTTTGGTATTAGGATGCCAATAAATATTATCAGAAGCCGAAAGGTGATTTTGTAATCTTTCTTCGGCTAAAATACCCATTTCTACAAGCGTACCGTAAAGAGCAGGAACGTCGTGTCCTTTGGATAAAAACAAATAATCTCGGTCGGGATTATTGAGGTTATCCTCTGAAACATTTAGAAATTCACTGTACAAATACACCATTAAATCCGTTGCCGACAACGACGCTCCCACAAAACACCCACCATCAGTTGACATTTTGATGATATGTTCACGGACTTTTAAAGCAATACGCTCCAAAGTTTCAATTTTCTTCTCTGTCATTTTAATATATGATTGCTAAAAAATCTTGGTCTGTTCCGATGAAATGGTCGTTAATTCATCAAGATGATGACGGTACCAGTTTACACCCGAAAACTGACTATTTATTTTATAAATATCTGTATTTGAATCAATTAACGACAAAATATCTTCCAATTGAAAATCGGGATTAGAAGGATATAATTCTTCAAAAATTCGTTTAATAAATTGGTAATCTTCGTAATAATCAATCGTGAAACGATGGGTCATTGAATAATCTAAACCCGTTTCCCATGTCAGATTTGCTAATCTAAATAGTTGTGAATTTTCCCAAAAAAACGGCGTTGTATGTTCTCTTTCTAAAGGTTTTTGAGCCTGTTTCCATGCTTTTTCTAAAGCTTCAAAAGCCATTAATTCAACATCATTTCCATCTGGATAAGTGGCTGGATGAAGATTACTAATGAAATCGTATTCGCTCTGATTATCCAGATAAAAATCAATGACTTTATCAATAATTTTGGGGTCAATCAATGGACAATCAGAAGGAATTTTTATTACAGCATCTGCCTTCGTCAAAAGCCCTACTTGATAGTGACGGTCGAGCAAATCATTCAAATCACCTCTAAAAAATGCAACGTTTTTCTCTTGACAAAATAATTCAATAATATCATCAATTACGTCCGTAGAAGTAGCAATGACTATATTTACAGGATATTTTACTCGTTTTATCCGCTCAATCATTCGCCATAAAAGTGTTTCACCCAAAATTGGCAACATCACTTTTTTGGGTAAACGACTTGACGACATTCGAGCCTGAATAACAATGGTAATTATCGGATGATGTTTATTCATATACCAATCTTGAAACCGATTTTTTGTATTGATATTGTGCCATAAATTCTTCTTTTTTACCTTCAAAATTTAGAAAATCACGACAAACTTTAGCTATATTTTCTGCTGATTTTCCACCATTCTGAATAGGCATTTGTCTTTCCAATTCGTCTCTGTCAAAATAAGAATGTACTTTTTTACCCAAAGCCATTCCTACGTAAACCGCTGAAGAATATTGCGTGATAAACTCCTCGCAATTGGCAATCATTGGATTGATATTGCCCGTAGTGTAAATAAGTGATTCTTGGGGGGCGTGTTCTTTGATTTCAGCAATGGCACGTTCAAAAACCTCATTGGGGTGAAGTTTAAAAATTAAGGGTCTGCCCGCTGCAATCTCAACGCATTCTTTGATAAAAGCAGGTCGGTCTTCTTTCCTGAAACATTCTCTACCGTCGGATGTAGCGACTAAAACGTAATCTTTCAGCGGGAAATCATTGTTTAAAAACTGCTCACTATTATCAAAATTAGGAATACCCGTAGCAATGATTTTAGAATTATCCGTGCCAAGTTTTGCAAAACGTTCTTTATACCCTTCAGAAGCGGCACAATAAATATCACATAAATTGGAAGCTCCGTTCAAAGCTGTACCAACAGCTAAATAAGGAGGAAGCTGGAGTTTATTAATGATTTTACTGAGGGTTGTATATTCGTCAATCATGCCTTCTTGCACCCAAAGAGTCTTGGTTTGTAACATTCGGTCTGGAATAATCATGTCCGAACAATAAACCACTAAATCATAACGATTTAGCTTTGCTTTATAATCCATTTTCAACCCATTTTCCAGACAATATTTCTCCGAATTCTCCTTAAACTGACCCGAAACAACTGTTTTTGATAGTAATTCAGTATTATCAATTAACCATTGGAGAAGAGGAGAATCTACGAAAATTTGACTAAACCAACATTCAAAATCAGGCAGATTATTAGCAATCTGGTGCATCTGAGTTGTTTGATTAATTGAGCCTGTGATAAATAGTATTTTGGGCTTCATGCGATAAATCGGTTGATAATGTTACGATACAAAAGTAGAATCTATTTATTATCAGATTGTTATGGAAAAATTATCTATTTATTCAGAAAATGTAACACTTCTTGTATAAACTTAATTTAGGGGAAACAAGTATTTAATGTGCCTTCCAATGGCATCGAAACGATTGAGAATTCTCATCATAAATACATGGTACATTTTTTGCTTTATTATTTAGTAAAAAATACTATTATGTCCGCCACGACACATCCTTTACTCGACGCAAAGTATCTCCAAGAAATTTATGGAGGTGACCAATCTATTTTACAAATCATGTTTGAAACTTTCTTGGAGGATAGTTTAACCACTTGGGATGAAATTTCTTTGGCTATTGAAAATCAGGATTTTCAAAAAGTTGGAGCATTGACTCACCAAGTAAAACCGTCGTTTTCAATGGTTGGACTTACGCATTTACATTCTAAAATAAAAACATTAGAAGACCTTTCAAAAAACAATCCTAATAAGGAAAATGTATTGACCTGCTATCAACTTTTGGATACTGAAGTGAAGGAGGCGAAAGACGTAATTACAACAATATTGGAAGTAATGAATCAAGATAATAACTGAGAACATGAGAATAGGAATCGAAGCACAACGCCTTTTTAGACCGCATAAGCACGGAATGGACATCGTGGCTTTAGAGCTGATTCGTGCTTTACAGGTTTTAGACCACAAAAATGAATACTTTATTTTTGTAAAACCTGATGAAGACAAATCTTGTATTAACGAAACTCAAAATTTTAAAATTGTAGAAATTTCTGGGGCAAATTATGTTGTTTGGGAACAAATTATGCTACCTTTTTATGTTCGCAAATACAAATTGGACTTATTACATTGTACCAGCAATACTGCTCCACTTAATCTTTCAACTCCATTAGTTTTAACTCTTCATGATGTCATTTTCATGGAGAAATCAACCGAGAAAAACACGTCAACGAACTATCAGAAGTATGGAAATTTATACAGAAAATGGCTCGTACCCAAAATCGTTCAAAAGTGTAAAAGTATCATTACCATTTCGGAAGTTGAAAAAGCGAATATAACCAAAACATTAGGGCTAAAAAATGATGCTGTGACGGTTATCCATAATGGCGTAAGTCGCAGATTTGGAATAAAACCAAACCCTGAAACTGTTAAAGAAATCAGAACTCAATTAGGTTTATCCGAAGACTATTTTTTGTTTCTTGGAAATGTTGAACCACGGAAAAATGTAAAAAATACGGTAAAAGCTTTTGTTGATTTCGCAGAAAAAAATCCAACAGTCAAACTCGCCATCACGGGTTTGAAAGAAACTTTTATTGAAGATATTTTGAATGAAATCAATAAAAAAGAATTACTTGACCGATTTGTCCTGACAGGATTTGTAGATGATATTACGCTACTGGCTTTGTATTCAGAAGCAAAGGTTTTCCTATATCCGTCGCTCAGAGAGGGTTTTGGTTTGCCTATTTTAGAAGCGATGGCTTTTGGGATTCCAGTGGTTACGTCCAATATTTCAGCAATGCCTGAGGTTGCAGGAGATGCTGCATTTATGGTGAACCCATACTCAATAGCCGAAATTACAGCAGGTATGACAGTGGCATATTCAAATAAACAACTCAGAAAAGAGAAAATTAATTTAGGATACGGGCGACCAGCTCTTTTTACATGGCAAAAAACCGCCGCTAAAATCTTAGCAATCTATCAATCAAATGGTTATGATATTTAAAAGGCATCATTTTTGCTATCATAAAATAAAGAAAAATCAGCGAAAATCAGTATAATCCGTTCAATCCGTGGTCTATCGTTTGTCTTGAGACAAACCCTTTATTGTTCCGAAATAAAATTGGATTAACGCCTAAATTTTAATCAAATGCGGGAAAACAGAAAATATGGTTTCATCTTCATAATTTGGATTATCTCAATGTTAATCCCCAATGAATCAAACTCTCAAAAGATTTCGACAGATTCCCTATTAACCAAAGCACTCACCAACGACCAACTTTTGCCGCAATTAATAACTGCAGCCCAGAAATTTTCGCCAGAAATAAAAAGACTTACCAGCGGGATTGATTTCGCCAATGCCAATCAGAAAATAAGCAAAAATGCTATTTTCGACAGACTTTCCATGTTAGCCAGTTATCAATACGGAACCAATTACGCTTCGGTAAACGAAACTAACTCTCTGAATAGATTCACCACCGTACAAACAGGTTTTTACAATCTCGGAATTGGAGTACAATTACCTGTATCTCAAATACTTAACCGAAAACATTTTTCAAAAGCTACCCGTTCGCAGATTGAAATGGCAAACTACGAAAAGGAAAGTTCCAATCTGTATGTAAAACAAAGAGTGATTGAATATTACCAAGATTTGAAGTTGGCTCATAAACTTATGCTCATAAGTAGTAATAATCGTCAGGCGGCACAAATTAATTATAAAATGGCCGAAAGAGATTTTTTACAAGGGCAAATTACGGTAGAACAAAACGCAAGAATATTAGATATTTACAATAAATCAAGAATAGAATATGAAACTTATTTGAATAAATTTCAGACCAGTTTGATGGAATTGGATGCCTACACAGGTATAAGTTTCTCATCTTTATTAAATCAGGTAAAATGAGCTTTTTGCATTTTCTAAAATTGCTTTCCAAAAATCTCCTTTGGCTGCTAATAATCCCTACGATTTTGGCAGCCTCTATCTATTATTTTACCCGTCACGAAAAAAAAGTTTACTCCTCAGAATCAACCATTTACACAGGAATTGCCTCAGGATATAGTTTGAATGGAAGTACAAAAGCCGATTTTTATTCAACCAGTAATGCTTTTGATAATTTACTTTCATTGATTGAATCACGAGAAACCAAACAAGACGTTTTAATTGATTTATTGGCAGAACATCTCTTTCTGAAAAAACACGACCCCAATGTTTTGACTTGGGGAGCTTATGATGAATTACAACAATTAGTACCAGAAGATATTAAACGTAAAATTGTAAAACCCTCTTTAATCGAAACTCGTGCTTCGATAGCGGATTTAGTTGAAAAAAGTGACGATAATTTGATTTATAAAATCATTTATTCGGGTAACGCATTTTATTCCCTCGAAGCACTCAAAAGCATTAAATCGTCTCGTATCAGCAACAGTGATTTAATCAAAATATCTTACGAAACCAACGACCCATTTATTTGTAAAAGAACGCTTGAATTATTGGAACAGTCTTTTATGCGTAAAAATAAACTTCTACGTGAAGGACAAACGGGCTCGGTGGTAAGTTACTTTGAGAGCGAAACCAAAAGAGCATTTTCTAAACTTGATTCTACCGAAAAAACCTTTTTGGACTTTAATAAAACCAACGACATTATCAACTATTATGAGCAAACCAAAGCCGTAGCAGGTGAACGTGAAGATTTGTATGCGTTAAATCATAATTTGGAGATGGATAAAATGTCTTCTAAATCTTCTTTGGAAAAAGTAAATGAAAACATCAAAGGTCGAAATAATCAATATTCAAACGGGACAGATATTATCAAGGAACGAGAAAAACTTTCTAATATTTATAATAAAATTGCCCTCAGCGAAACCGTAAATAATGACGGAAGCAATCAAAAACAGATTGATAGTTTAAAAAGCATTGCCTCCAGAACCGAAGGAAGTTTAAAGGTTTCATTGGATAGACTTTATAAAGACAGTAACACGCCAAACGGAATTCCTACCAAAAATGTATTGGATGAATGGCTAAAAACGACGCTCGCTTATGAGCAAAGTAAGGCGAAATTGACCGTAATGGACAAGCGTAAAAAGGAATTTGAAGAAGAATATCGGCGGTTTGCTCCCTTAGGTGCTATGTTGAAGAAAATTGAAAGGCAAATTGGGGTTTCTGAACAAGAATATTTGGAGCTTCTTCATGGGTTGAATATGGCAAGATTGACACAACAAAATACCGAACTCACGGCTAAATTAAATGTTGTTGACCCTCCGTATTTACCTTTAAGACCTAATACTTCGAAAAGAATGGTTATGGTAATTCTTGGTTTTGTGATTGGTTTGGTCTTGGTTTTGGCTTTTATTTTAACGAATGCTCTGATAAACAAAACCTTACTTGAACCACTCAGAGCCAGAAAAACCGTCGATGCTCCTTTATTGGGAATTTATCCGCTTTTAAATGGAAATCCCAATTTTGTAAAAAAAGCAAACTTACGTTTACTACAACAGTTTTTAGCCAATGTAGAAACCCAACAAAAGCCAATTGTCGTGGGGATTTTGAGTACCCAAGTTGGCGAAGGAAAAACAACCATTATCAATTTATTAGGACAAGAATTGATGAATCTGAATTATAGTGTTGAAAAACAACTACTCATCAATAATTCAGGAACAACATCAGATACTTATTTGCCAATAACGATTAAAGAACCTGAGAAAAAATCCTTTGGTGTTTCATTTCCAGATAGTTATGAGGCTTTTTTGGAAGCAAGAGAAAATAAACTCAAAAATGTTAAAGATTTTATCTTGATAGAATTTCCGTCATTAGACGACATTGTAATCAAACCTGGATTGTTTCCAAAGCTCAATTATGCCATTTTGTTATGCAGGGCAAATCGGGTTTGGGGTAGAGTTGACCGAGATATTCTCAATATTTTCAGAAAAACAACTGGAAATAATCCTCAATTTATTCTCAACGGAGTAGATACCGATTTTGCCGAAGAATATATTGGAGAAGTACCCAAAAAGAGAAATATTTTTCGGTCAATTTTGAAACGAGTTGCAAAATTTGAGTTTGGGAATAGAAAGAAAATCCGCTAAACTGTGAAAACGAACAAAAGTCAAGCTGCCATTCAAGGATTGGCATTTGCCAGTCAGCTACTCCCAGCCATCATTGGTTTGGGGTCGTTTATGTTGTTGGTAAGAGTGACGAAACCCGAAATTTTGGGAGAATATATTGTTTATACCACAGCCGTTATTTTATTTGAAATGATAAAATCAGGCGGACTACAATCTGCCTTAGTCATGCGGGCTTCAACCGACGACCAACATCAACAAAAAACCATTATTGGCAGTGCTTATTGGCTCGGAGGTTTGATTTCCTTGAGTATTTCGGTGATACTAATCATTCTTTTTTTCTCTGGAATTTTCTCCCAAAATGCTGGTATTCAGATATTTTGTGGTTGGTATGCCGTTTTGGGACTGGTTACGCTACCGCTTCACATTGCCGAAGCCGAAGCCGTTGCCAAACAGGATTTGAAATTCCTTTTATTGCTCCGAATCACGCAAAGTACCAATGCTTTAATTATTGCTTTTTATGCTTTTTTAAAAGAAGGCAGTTTAGAGGAATTCGCCACCGTTCATTTAGGATTTAATATTTGCTTGTTAGTTTTTGTCTTGATTTTTAAGAAAACAAATCCATTCAATATCAAATTCAAAACGATGACAGAGGTAAAATCTTTGTTCAATTTGATAAAATATACGCTGGCAACTTTAGCAACTACCAACGTTTTGAAAAGTGCTGATACTTTTTTAATTGGAAGTTTGATGGGTTCTGCTTCAGTAGCAAAATATGCCATTCCGTTAAAATTGACAGAGCTTTTTGAAATTCCACTTCGGAGTTTAAGCACTACTGCCTTTCCACAATTGGCGGCAAAACACAATGAAAAAGATTATTCAGCCTTCAAAAAAACATTGGTTCAATACCTGTCATGGTCGTATTTACTTTACATTCCAGGTTTATTATTTGCCTTTATTTTGGCTCCATATTTAGTGTTAATTATTGGTGGGAAACAATATGCCGACACAACGCCCATATTTAGAGTTTTCATTTTATTTGGCTTGTTATTGCCCATCAATCGTATGACGGGAATCTGCTTAGATGCACTTCAATTGCCCAATAAAAATTTTTTAAAAGTCTTCATTATGGCAATTGTCAATATCGTGGCAGATTTATTGGCTCTTTACTTAACACATAATTTGGTTTGGGTTGCCTTTGCATCGGTCATCAATGCCATAATTGGTGCAACTTTGGGTTGGTGGATGCTTGACAAAACGGGCTTGTTAGAAAAACACAATATTTTGATAGAAATAATTGATTATTGTAAGGAATTTATTGGAAAAATGACGAATAAACTCACTCAGAAACAATAAATATTTCATGCAAGAAAATACCTTATATACATCAAACCGAATCGGGCTGAAGAACCGCTGGCTAATCGTTGGCGTATTATTGAGCATTGTTTTGGGTTGGTTAATTGCCAGTATGGGTATCACGATTGCAGGATTATTATTGGTTTTACCATTTGGAATAGCCTTTTTAATATTGCTTTTCCTCAATCCACGTATTGGTTTAATTTCCTTTATTTTTTATTGTTTTTTGATGCCAACTATCGGAAAACACATCGTAGGCCCTCAATTTGGACTTTTGGTAGATGGTTTATTGGTTTTGACATGGTTGGCGGTTTTCTTTTATCAAGGGACAAAATTTAGACTCAGACACCTTGATATTGACTTAGTTTGGTTAGCACTGATTTGGTTTGGCATTACGGTTTTAGAAATCGGCAATCCAACTCGCCCCAATATTCAAGGCTGGTTTCAAGAAATGCGTTCATCAGCACTTTATTGGCTTTTGACAGTACCCTTAGTCATTCTTATTTTCAAGAGAAAAACAGATATTGGCTTATTTCTACACATCATCATTATTATGTCGGTACTTGGGGCGTTTTATGGAATGAAACAATTATATCTTGGGGTAGATTCGGCTGAACATCGTTGGTTGGAAGAAGGAGCGAAGAAAACACATATTCTTTTCGGAAAATTAAGGGTGTTTTCTTATTATTCTGAAGCCGCCCAATTTGGAGCTTCTCAAGCACATTTAGCGGTGATGTGTATCGCTTTGACTGTTGGTCCTTATTCTTTTGGGAAAAAAATATTATATGGATTTGCAGGATTATTAATTTTCTATGGAATGTTGATTTCTGGTACCAGAGGAGCAATGGGAGCTTTGGTAGGTGGTGGGTTTATCTTCTTGATTTTGATGAAACAAACTCGGATTTTAATTGCAGGAATGGTGATTGGCTTGGGTTTTATAGGAATGTTAAAATTTACATCAATTGGTTCTGGAAATGACCAAATTAGAAGATTACGAAGTTCTCTCGACCCCAATGACCCCTCACTCCAAGCCCGATTGATTAACCAGAGAATTTTGAAAGATATTATGGCAAGTAAGCCCATTGGAATGGGCGTAGGAACAATTGGACAATGGGGGCGAACTTACAATAAACACATCGCTACTGCCAATATTCCACCCGACAGCCTATATGTGAAAATGTGGGCAATGTATGGTGTCATTGGCTTTATTATTTGGTTTGGAATGATGTTTTATATCGTTGGAAAATCAGCAGGAATCATCTGGGAGACTCGTGACCCTGTGCTGAGAAATCAACTCATTTCGCTTTGTGCAGGGTCATTCGGTAGTTTGGTTTGTAGTTATGGCAATGAAGTAATGAACGCCCTACCTTCTTCTGCCATTGTGTATATCAGTTGGGCATTTGTGTTTATTAGCCCAAAATGGGATAGTAAAGCGTTATCTGCGTGCCAAAAACAAAAACGTAATTAAAAAATGTCAAGTCCCTTAGTTTCCATCATAACCGTCAATTATGACACGCCCGAAGTAACCGCTGAAATGTTGAGGTCGCTTGCGTTGGTAGAATATCCTACTTGGGAAATTATCGTGGTTGATAACGCTTCGCCCAAAAACACTTCTGTTTATTTGAAGCAAGAATTTCCATTTATCAAACATATTAGTTGTCCCGAAAATTTGGGTTTTGCGGGTGGAAATAACGTAGGGCTACATTTTGCCAAAGGAGAATATTTATTTTTTGTCAATAACGACACCGAATTAACGTCAAACTTAATCCATGAATTAGTCAATTATTTACAGAAAAACCCAAAATGTGGTGTTGTTTGTCCAAAAATAAAATACCATTTTATGCCTGATACCATTCAATATGCAGGGGCAATTGGCTTGCATCCACTCACCAGTAGGAGTTTTGATATTGGATATTTACAGAAAGATGACGGCAAGTTTGATGATTCCAGAATCACCGATTTGCCCAACGGTGCCGCCATGATGATTCCTGCTTCTGCCTTAAAAAAAGTAGGGCAAATGAGTGAAATTTTCTTTTTGTATTATGAAGAATTAGATTGGGCAGCAAGGTTTAAAAAACATGGATATGAGGTTCATTATGACGGTAAGGCGACAATTTATCACAAAGAATCTGTTTCGACAGGAAAAAATTCAGCCTTCAAAACCTACTATTTATACCGAAATAGGTTTTTGTATATTCGACGAAATTATGTGGGCTTTAAGTGGTTGATTGCCAGTTCATTTTTTGTTTTCATTTCTTCGCCAGTACATATTTTAAAACATTTTTTGAAGAAAGAAAATGCTCATGCAAAAGCCATTTGGAGTGCATTTGTCTGGAATATTTCTAATACCGCCATACAAGAACCCCAAAATCATTCATCCTATTTATTGAGTAAGTTAAAAATTGATTAAAATGATAAAATTGACACTCCATTTTATAGAATATTTCATCTTGATTTATCTTACAATTCAAGTGACTTATTTGCTTTTTTTTTCGATTTTGGGAAAAATTTCGAAGAAAAAAAGCTTTCTCCAAGCGTCCAAATTGCGAAAAATACGCATTTTTGTTCCAGGATATAAAGAAGATTCAGTCATTATTTCAACGGCAAAAAATATTCTCGAACAAGATTATCCAAAGGAATTATTTGAAGTAGTTATCATTGCCGATTCTTTCAGTGAAGCAACTTTAAAAACCTTAAATTCTTTGCCGATTCGAGTAGTAGAAGTTCATTTTGAGAAAAGTACCAAAGGAAAAGCACTACAAAAAGCCATTGAAGCAACACAAAATAAATCGGTTGATATTTTACTGATTTTGGATGCTGATAACCATATTGGAAAAGGATTTTTACACGCTGTCAATAATGCTTTTGAGGCAGGTTTTCAAGCGGTACAAGGACATCGAACCGCCAAAAATACCCAAACGCCATTTGCCTTGTTGGATGCTTGCACAGAGGAAATCAATAACCATATTTTCAGAAGAGGACACGTCGCTGCGGGTTTGCCTTCTGCCCTCATTGGTAGTGGAATGGCTTTTGATTGGCAATTGTTCATTGAGCTTTTAACCGACATCGGCGAAACCTCTGGCGAAGATAAAGAATTAGAATTCAGACTGATGCGACTTAGAAAAGACGTTGCTTTTTTGGATGGAGAATATGTTTATGATGAAAAAGTAGCCAAAACCGATGTTTTTAGTCAGCAACGAAGTAGATGGCTGGCAACCCAAGTTGAGTTTTTTGAGAAGTATTTTATTGAAGGTTGGATTCAGTTATTCAGAGGCAATATTTCTTTTTTCAATAAAGTATTCCAAACCTACTTATTTCCAAGAGTTTTATTAGTAGCAGTTTTGGGATTATGGATTATATTTTGCTTCTTTTTTGCAGGTAATTTATTGATTTTCAGCATTTTTCTGTTTATTGCATTGGCAGTATCTTTGCTTATGGGGATTCCTACAAAATGGTATAATAAAGATTTGGTAAATGCTTTTTTGCAAATTCCTAGTGCCATAATTTCTATTTTGAAATCTGCTTTAAATATCGGAAAAGCCAGAAAACAATTTATTCATACACCACATGGAGAAGATTCAGAAAAGTAATACCGACTTTTCTGGAAGTGACCATTGGTTTTTTTTCAGACTAAAGTCTGGGTTACAATAATCTAAAAATATGCCTTGGAATTTTATTTTGCCACCCGTTTTAATAGCACTAATTATTGGATTTAGGGCAGGGAGAAAATTGAAAAAGAAAAAACCAATTTCTCGTAAAGATTTATACTTGTAGAAATAATATTACGCTTTCAAAACCATGATAAACCAAGAAGACTTCCATAAATTACCAATTTTCATCATTTCGATGTCTCGATGGGATGGAGATGTGTCGTCGGCTTCTTTGGCATTGGCAAAAGTTTTGAGTCGGAATAACCAAGTATTTTATATTGATTATCCTTATTCTTGGGCTGATGTTTGGCGTGAAAGAAACAAACCTTCCGTCAAAAAACGCATGAATGCACTACTTTGGGGCAAAGATTATTTAGTAAATATCCCAGAGCAATCAGAAAATTTTGTGGCGGTCACTCCCAAACCCGCCTTACCGATTTACTCCTTACCAGCAGGCAAATTATATGATTTTGCGAGCGATTATAACGACCGTCAGTTGAGTAATGTCATCAAAAGAATTTGTCGGGAAAAAGGCTTTAAAAATTATATATTTATCAATTCTTTTAACCCAAATTATTTAGCAAAAATTGACAAATATTTGTCGCCAACATTGAGTATCTATCATAGTCGAGATGCCATCGAGGAAGTAAAAGGACATGGCTTGGTGAAAGAAAATATTTGTGTTCGCCATTATGATATGGCAATGGCAACCTCCAAACAATTATGCAGAAATATCTCAGCGAGAAATAATAAAACCGTCAATTATTTTCCAAATGGAGGCGATGTACATTTATTCAAAAAAGCTTTTTTAGAAACTTTACCCAAACCAAAAGAATTAGAAAATATCAAAACACCCATCATTGGATACACTGGGGCGGTTTGTCAGCGAATAGATTATGATTTGATGGTAAAAATTGCGGAACAAAATCCTGACAAAACACTCGTGATTGTTGGTCCAAGAAAAGATAAAGAGTTTACAAAAATCAGACTTGATGACTATAAAAACATCGTTTTTGTGAGTTCAAAGCGGATTGAGGAATTGCCTGCCTATCTTCAATATTTTGATTGTACCATCATTCCTTTTGCCAAAACCAATTTAACGGGTGGTATTTATCCTCTAAAAATCAATGAATATTTAGCCGCTGGAAAAGCAGTTGTTACCACCAATTTTTCAGAAGATATTGCCAGTTTTGAAAACAGTATTTATTTAGCTAATAATCACGAAGCATTTTTAAAAATGATTCCAGAAGCAATTAATGATAATTCATTAGAGAAAAAACATGAACGATTTGAGGCAGCAAAGGGAAATGCTTGGGAAAATAGAATAACATTACTTTGGGATTTGGCATGGAAAGCATATAAAAGCATAATAAATTAACCACAAAGACTCAATTACACTAAGAAATAGGGTGTTTTTAATTGGAAATGAATATTTTAGAGGAAATCATGCTCTATCACCCATTTTTCACAAAACCATTTTGACTTAGTGTCTTGGTGACATAGAATAATGAAGTAAAACACAATATAATTTACCGTCAAAATTATTATGAAAGGCATCGTATTTACAGAATTTCTTGAGATGGTCGAAGAAAAATTTGGCTATAAAATGGTCGATAATTTACTTTCAACCACTGAATTACCGTCGGATGGCATTTATACTTCCGTTGGCACATACCAACATACCGAAATGGTCAGTTTGGTAATAAACTTGGGCAACCAAACCAATATTCCAATCAACGAATTACTCAAAATTTTTGGTGGATATTTATTCAAAACTTTCACCAAAACATATAGTCATTTCATGGCAAAAGCCCCTGATGCTTTTACCTTTTTGGCATCAATTCACAATTATATTCATGTTGAGGTTCAGAAACTGTATCCAGATGCAGAACTACCACATTTTGATATTGAAAGACCCGACGAAAATACTTTAATTATGACGTATACTTCAGCTCGAAAAATGGCTGATTTAGCTTTCGGTTTAATTGAAGGATGTATTGAATATTATCAAGAAAATGTCGAAATTTCACAAATTCCATTAAATGAAGACGGAAGCAGTACAAAGTTTGTAATTATCAAAAAATAGTATGGAGGAGCTTGAATTACTCAAACGTCGTATAGAAAGGGAGCAAAAAGCCCGCAAACAAGCCGAGAATATCTTGGAAGAAAAAGCATTGGCTTTACATACCACCAACGAACAGTTAAAAGACCTCAACGAAAATCTTGCCAAACAGGTACAAGCAGGAATTGCAGAATTACAAAAGACTGAAAAAAACTATCAAGAATTAATAGAATCGGTTCAGGATATTATCTATAAAATATCTCCCGAAGGCTATTTTACCTTTGTCAATAGTGTCGTTAAAAATCGGTTAGGATATACCGAAAAGGAAATCATCGGTCAGCATTTTTCCAAACTTATCGTACCAAATTTTGTAGAATCATTGTTAGAAAGTTATCGAACAATGATTAAAAGAAGAATTGAAAGCACTTATACCGAATTTCCAGTAATTGCCAAAAATGGACAAATTATCTGGATTGGGCAGACAGTTCGCCTGATTCAAAGTGAAAATACGGTTACAGAATTGGTAGCAGTAGCCAGAGATATTTCAGACAGAAAAGCCACAGAAGATTCATTAAGAGCAACACAAACTCGATTATCAACCCTCATTACCAATCTCCAAAAAGGTGTTTTAGTGGAAGATGAAAACCGTAAAATTGTCTTAGTGAATCAACAGTTTTGTGATACGTTTGGTATTGAAACAAAACCAGAATTACTGATTGGCATGGATTATTCAAATGCTGCCGAGCAGTCTAAACACCTTTTTAAACATCCTAATATTTTTATTGCGAAAATCAATAAAATTTTAGAAAAAAAACGGCTAATTGTTGATGAAAATCTACAGATGGCAGATGGTAGAATTTTACTGAGAACCTACATTCCTATTTTCTTGGAAAAACAATATCGTGGACACCTTTGGGAATATTCCGACATTACCGAACAATACAATGCTCGTGAATTGATACGCAAAAGTGAGGAAAAATATCGGGGAATTATGGATAATATGGAACTTGGACTGCTGGAAGTTGACAATGACCAAATTATCATTAGAGCCTACGATAGTTTTTGCCAGATGATAGGCTATACTCAAGAGGAATTAGTTGGCAAATCTGCCCAAAAATTATTTTTACCTCATGAATTTGAGCAAGTTTTAAGTCAAAATCAAGATGAACGTAAAAAAGGAAGTGCTTCTTCTTATGAATTACAACTCAAAAAGAAAGATGGTAGTCGCCTTTGGGTAATTATTAGCGGAGCTCCTATTTTTGGAGAAGATGGTGAGGTTGTTGGTTCAATGGGTATTCATTATGATATTACCGAACGTAAATTATTAGAACAAGAACTCGAACAGGCAAAATTAATCGCCGAACAGGCACGACAGTCAGAA
This sequence comes from Arcicella sp. LKC2W, assembly GCF_034931005.1. Taxonomy (NCBI): domain Bacteria; kingdom Pseudomonadati; phylum Bacteroidota; class Cytophagia; order Cytophagales; family Flectobacillaceae; genus Arcicella; species Arcicella sp. LKC2W. Next base: position 12,188 of record NZ_JAYGIN010000021.1, on the reverse strand, counting down.
AAACAGTTTTTAGCCAATATGAGTCATGAAATCAGAACACCTCTGAATGCCATTATTGGTATGACTCACTTGTTATTTGATACTCGTCCGAATAAACAACAATATGAGTATTTGGATATTCTCAAAACATCGGCTGATTTCTTATTAACACTCATCTCTGATTTACTCGATATGGCAAAAATTGAAGCAGGAAAAGTGGAAGTACAAAACCATCCATTCGATTTGGCAGGTTTATTAAGAACCACGCAAAGGTTATTTCAGATTAAAATTGAAAACAAACCGATTGAATTAAACTTAATGATTGATGGGAGAATATCAGGTTATTACATTGGTGACGATTTGATTTTGAACCAAATTTTACTAAATATCATTGGCAATGCCGAAAAATTTACAGAAAAAGGGTCTATTGATATTATCGTAAAACAGAAAAAACAAGATGAAGAATTTGATTGGATAGAGTTCAAAATTGAAGACACAGGAAGCGGTATTCCAGCCGATAAAGTGGATATGATTTTCCAAAAATTCAAACAAATAAATGCTCACGGTCATAAGCACAAAGGCACAGGTTTAGGCTTAGCAATTACCAAGCAATTGGTTGAAATTCAAGGGGGTACCATAAGAGTTGATAGTCAAGAAGGGATTGGCTCAACTTTTACGTTCATGTTGCCGTACCGAAAATCTGAAACCGAAATAATACCCACCACTCATGAAATACAGGTTGCTCCTAAAAATATAAATGGTTCTCGGATTTTGGTTGCCGAAGACAACATCATGAATCAAAAATACATCAGCAGTTTATTAACCAAATGGGAGGTAAACTTTATCATTGCTTCTGATGGAAAAAAAGCGGTAGAACAGGCTCAAAAGCAACTTTTCGACTTAATTTTAATGGATATCCAGATGCCCAACATGGACGGTTATGAGGCATCAATTACCATTAGAAATACAAAATGTCTAAATCAAAAAACGCCAATTGTTGCACTCACAGCTTCTGCCATGTTAGACCAAAAGAGTAAAGCTATGTCGGCAGGAATGAATGATTTTGTAACTAAACCATTCGCTCCGAATAACCTTTTGAGCATTTTACAGAGATACATAGGCAGTAGTCCTGAAAGTAAAAATGATAACTCAAAAATTACCTATACTTTAGACCAACTAAGTTTAGAACAACTTTATGGAGAGGATAAAGAATATGCTGCCGAAATGTTTCAGACATTTTTGAATGATGTTTTGCCTGATATTTATCAATTACAATTACATGCGAGCAATCAAGATTGGGAAGAAATCAGTAAAGAAGCTCATAAATTGAAACCAACTTTAGCCATGGTAGGTTTAACTTCGATGGAGCCAAAAATTATTGAAATTGAAAAAATAGCCAAAGAAAATCCGAATGAAGAACTCAGCGTTTCGGTACAAGGATTTATTGAAGAATTGGAAGGATATTTACCAACATTAAGAGAAACGTTAAACAGGTTCAATAATCCCTGACGAATTTTGTAAACACCGTCAGGGATTATCAACCCAAAATTTCAACATTATCTTTTAGGATTTTACACTAAATTTGGCAATTTTGTTAAATAACTCCTTCGGATTGAATGGCTTAGTTATATAATCATTCATACCAACGGTAAAAGCTCGGTCTTGATTATTAAGGGTTGCCGAAGCCGTCAGAGCAATAATTGGCACATTTATATCTATTTTTCTAATTTCTGAAGTGGCAGTATATCCGTCCATAATTGGCATTTGAATATCCATTAAAACTACATCATATTTGCCCGTTTCAAATTTTTCAAGAGCAATTTTTCCATTTTCAGCGATGTCAATATTTACTTTCCATCGTTCCAAAAACTTAGTAGCAACCTTGATATTTACTGGATAATCTTCAACCAAAAGTACTTTTACTCCTTTCAAAATATCTTCCTCTTGAAACTCCAAATTGATGTCTTTTTTCAGTTTAATAACATCAGAAGCCACTTCAAGTTCAACCGAGAAATAGAATTTTGCTCCTTTTCCTGCCTCACTAAATAGTTTTATTTCGCTCCCGTGCAATTGTAAGAGCTTTTTTGTGATAACTAAACCTAAACCTGTTCCTCCAAATTCACGAGTCGTCTCTGAGTTGGCTTGAGTAAATTTATCAAAAATTAATTGTTGCTTATGTGGCTCAATACCAATACCCGTATCTGTTACCGAAAAACCCAAAATGGCATTATTCCCAGCACGTTTTTGCAAAGTCAATTCTACGGTGATACTCCCATTTTTGGTAAATTTCACCGCATTAGAAACCAAATTTGAGACAATTTGCCCTAACCTCAGCGAGTCGCCAATAATCAGATTTGGCACATCATCATCAATCATTAACTTGATTGAATTTTGTTTTTCTTCTGCTTTTATTTGATTGGCTTTCTTGATATTAGAAATCAACTGTTTCAAGTCAAACGGAGCTTTTTCCAACTCTACTTTTCCTGCTTCAATTTTGCTAAAATCTAAAATATCATTGATTAAGGCATGAAGATTATCTGTTGAAAACTGCAAAATTTTAAGGTTTTCAGCCATATTATCCGAAACTTCCTCTTGCTGCATCAGATATGTCATACCTACAATGGCATTCAGAGGGGTTCTAATTTCGTGACTCATCATCGACAAAAATTCAGATTTTGCCTGTGTGGCATTTTCGGCTAATTCTTTGGCTAAGCGTAATTCAGCCTCCATTTTTTTCCGATTATCAATCTGAACTTGTAGGTAATCTACCAAAACCAAGAGATTATTGGAGTCAATAATTTTGTTAGCTTCAAGACCTTCTTTTTCTTCCAAAGAGTAAATGGCATCAATCAATTTATCTACCGAAAGTCGTCTTTGTTTTATTTCCTTTTTCAGTTTTTCATTAATTTCAGCATATTCTTTTTCATTCAATAGCGATGAATGTTCAAACAACTCCTTATCCCTCTCAAAATTAAAATATGACTCATTAATAGCTTTTATAAAATTTTGAAGATGCTCATTTTTCAAACTGTCTGCGGGGAGATGTTTTGATATTTGCTTATTCAGTAAACGGTGAAAGTTTGAAGTATCCATATAAAATTAAAGTTCAGAAAAAGTGGTTATTGTCATTGTTTGATTATGCAATTCACATCGAGCATTGGGATTGTGTGGCGACATTTCTCCGTAAGAATAAAAACCAGTGATAACCGTTTTATCACCAAAAATTTCTCTTACTGCTTCTACTTCTTCTTCGGTACGTTGTCCCATTACTAATTTTCTACCAACACAACTTACTAAAATAGCTAATTCAGGTGCGTTATTAAAATCCAAAATAGCGTTTTGGGCAGCTTCAGCCGACGCATCAATAACTCTATCTAAATTTGCCTTCATAAATCTTACCAAAGCACCTTTGGGCATATCGCCTGCAAAAGTCATACTCTTTTTGTCTTCGTCAATAGATAGAATTGTTCTTACTACGGGTTCATCATCTTCTGTTGCCCGCATCGACAGTGGAAAAAGTAAGGCTGCTCCTGGTAATTCATCGGCATATTTTCCTAAATATTCTTTATAAATATCAAGTGCTGCTTTATCCCCAATTCTATACAAAACATTATACTCTGATTCGGTAACTTCTCTTTCAGGACCGAATCCTTCCCAACCTCCCATAGTTCCATGACCGATTTTTAGGCTATCTCCATAAAAACCAATCCCAACAATATTTCCAGAAGTAGGATTTTGGTTAAGCCCCACTAAGGTTTTTTCAAAGCGAGCATCATCTCCTGCTAATCCGCCCGACATTGGTATTTTATTATTAGTTTTTTTATTCAAGGCAGCAATTAGTTCGCTACCATTCACATTGGCACCGTCTGAAATAATAAATATTGCTGCCAAATCATCTGTAATAAGATTTTGAGCTAATTTTTCGCCCACTTCTGAACTTTGTAAATGATTTTGAATAGATACTTGTGTTGTTTTGATGACCACTTTTTCAAACTCAATGGCGGTAACAGTAATCGTATCGCTATAAACTTTATCCTGATAGATTTCACCAGCAGTCGAATTTATCACAATTTCGGCATTGGGATACAAGGCTCTCAAATGGTCAAAGGGCTGAACTTTTTCTAAACACTTACGTTCGCCAAATGCCAGAACTAACTGAACATTTGCCGTATTAATGTCTCCTTGTTGCGAGGCGTTCAACCAATTGTTTTCCTCAAATGCTATTTGCTGTATTTTCATATTTTTTGAAGTTCTGTACTGATTTCTCCTTAAAATTGGCAATAAATTATTTAACAATACGATTTTTAGAAAATTTAAGATTACTCAAGCCTAAATGCCTGATTATTAACCACAATATGTAAGCCAATTTTATCTAAGCAAAATCATTTAACCCTAAAATTTATAATAAAACGTCTTGAAAATCGTATTTCATCATAAAATCGACATTTCCAAGCAAATTATTAAAAAAAATATTTTTTGGAACAATTTTTGCTATATTTTTTGCCAAATATCCTTGCTTCTGGAAAGCTTCATGAGTTCCTCAGAATCTGTCAGAATGATTCCTTTAAAATTCTGATTTGCCCATAAGATTTCAAATTTCTAACGTTAAGAAAATACATTTTTTAAACCTAAATGGAATGAAATAATCATCGCCCAATAGCATGGAACAAAAAATAAAATTATTAATTATTGACGACGAATCGAGTACCCGCAAAGTTTTAGAACACTTCTTAAATAAAGAATTTGAAGTGACCCTCAAAAACGACGGAATGGAAGGCATGAACTGGCTGGAATCAGGATATGACCCAGATTTTATCATTGCAGACCTCAATATGCCCAACCTAAACGGCAAGGAATTTATCAAAGTAATCAGAGCAAGTAATCTTTATAGCGATGTTCCAATTATTATTTTGTCTGGAACAGACGAAAGTAAAGAACGGATTGAATGCCTCAATTTAGGAGCTGACGATTTTATGCTCAAGCCATTCAATCCAATGGAAGTTCATGCCAAAATCAAGGCAATTTTACGCAGAGTTAAACCTCAATAAACTAAATTATGAACACTATCAAACAAGATGAATCTCAACAAGATTCCTTCACGATAAAAGTCATTTTAGTTGAAAATGACCATTTGACAACGGTAAATTTCCTAAAAAAATTTGGTGATAAACTTAGTGTAAAAGTGCTTGAAAGTGCCGAAGAATGTTTAGAATTTATCAAAAATAAATATCCGCCTGATGCTATCATTATTGGTAGAAATATGGGTGGACTGAAATTTTTGGAAACTGTAAGAACAGAAAGATGGACACGCACTTTGCCTGTCATTATCACGAGCGAACAAATTTCACAAGGACTCCTTAAAGAGGTTCTCGAAAAGAAAGGTGACGATTTGTTTCCGAAAGACTTCAGTAAAGGTGACTTAGTGACTCGTTTAGAATATTTTATCAAACGCCGTCATTATCAGGCTAATCAGCAAGCAAAATCTAATATTTTAGCGGTAAAAATTCCCTTTTGGAAACGTGCCATTGATGTTTTTTCAACGGGTATGGCTTTGCTTTTACTTTCTCCTATTTTGGCAGTAGTTGCTATTTTGATAAAATTAGATTCTAAAGGACCGATTGTCTATAAATCTCGGAGAGTTGGGGCGGGTTATAAAGTTTTTGAAATCTATAAATTCAGAACAATGCGTACAGATGCCGACCAAATGATTAAAAACATGGGGTCGTTGAATATGTACACTAAAGAAACCAACGAGAAAAAAATTGAAGGATTATGTGAGGATTGTTCCTTAAAAAATGCCTGTCAACAACAGTTATTTTTGGACGGACAAGTGGTTTGTGAAAAAACATATTTAGCAGAGAAAAAAGAAAAGGTTGCCTTCATGAAATTTCAGAATGACCCAAGAATTACCAAATTTGGCGGTTTTTTAAGAAATAGTAGCATTGATGAACTTCCTCAACTTTTTAATATTTTCATGGGCGATATGTCATTAATTGGAAATCGTCCGTTGCCACTTTATGAAGCCGAAAAACTCACAACGGATAAATATATTGAACGTTTTGCTGGGCCTGGAGGATTAACTGGACTTTGGCAAGTGACCAAAAGAGGCAAAGGGAAAAAGGAAATGACCGAAGAAGAACGCATTGAATTAGATATTGAATACGCCCGAAATTTCTCTTTCAAATACGATATGAAAATATTTTTCATGACATTTCCTGCACTTCTACAATCTGAGAATGTGTGATTTTTAACTGCAAACTTTAAAATAATGACACTTATTCTGGAAATATTTTTTTGGTTCTGTATTGGTTTGGTCGTCTATACCTATATCGGTTACGGAATAGTTGCGTGGGTTTTAGTCAAAATCAGGAAGGTTTTGGGCAAACAATTTAAACAATACAATGACCCAAGTTTTCTTCCAAGAGTTACGTTGGCAATTCCTGCGTACAACGAAATATCGTGTATCGAAGCCAAACTAAAAAACAGTTATAGTTTAGATTATCCAGCCGACAAATTTGAGGTTTTGTTCGTTACAGAAGGCTCAAACGATGGTACTACCGAATACATTTTATCAAACCTCAGCACCTATCCGACCATGAAATTGATTGGCGGTGCTACTCGTAGAGGCAAAATTGAGGCAATGAATATGGCAGTAAAAACCATTGAATCGTCTATCGTGATTTTTACAGATGCCAATACAAATTTGAATAATCAGGTAATCAAAAACATTGTCAGGCATTTTCAAGACCCTGTGGTTGGGGCAGTTGCAGGCGAAAAACGGATAGAAACTGAAGGTTCAGAAGCTGCCGCAGGTGCAGGCGAAGGACTTTATTGGAAATATGAATCATTTTTGAAGAAATTAGATACTGAACTATATTCGGTAGTTGGGGCGGCTGGTGAGCTTTTTGCGGTGCGAACAAAATTGTTTGGAGAAGTTGAGAAAGACACTCTTTTAGATGATTTCATGGTTTCGCTCAGAATTGCTGCCGACGGGTACAGGGTTATTTATGAACCCAATGCCTTTGCAAGTGAACGTCCTTCGTTTTCGATTCAAGAAGAAATGAAACGAAAAATCAGAATTGCCTCTGGCGGATTTCAATCCATTGCTCGTTTGGGTTTTCTTTGGAATATTTTTAAATACGGCTTGCTTTCGTTTCAATACGTTTCGCACCGAGCGATGCGTTGGGCGGTTGCACCCTTTTGTTTGCCACTTATTTTTCTTCTTAACGTTGCCTTAATATTTATTGAATCTGCCCTCATCTATCAACTTTTGATGTTTGCACAAATCACTTTTTATATACTCGCAATTATTGGATATTATCTTGAAAATAAGAAGATTAGAATAAAACTTCTCTTTGTCCCCTTTTATTTTTCTTTCATGAATTATTGTGCCATCAAAGGATATTTAAGGTATAAAAATGGTTTAACTTCTGGTATTTGGGAAAAAGCAAAACGAGCAACATAAAATTATGATACATATTTCTATTCCAAAATGGGTTAAGACAATTCTTCAGAAACCTCTCAGTTTCAAACAAATGGAAGGAGCTGATGTTGTGGAATTGAAGAAAAAATTGACTCGATTTTCAGCAAACAACCCCATTGTGAGTGTTGTTATTCCTGCTTGGAACGAAGAAGAAGGCATTTTGCATACTTTGATTTCTTTGTCCGAAACCAATACAACCTACGCTGTTGAGTTGTTGGTCATCGACAATAATTCGACAGATGGAACGGCTTACTTGCTCAATTCGTTGGGGGTAAAAAATGTACTGGAAACCAAACAAGGGGTTGGTCATGCCCGTACACGTGGACTACACGAAGCCAAAGGAAAATATATTTTAACAGGTGATAGCGATACCCTATATCCTGCTGGTTGGATTACGGCAATGGTTGAAGGCATGATAAAAGATGAGCAAGTTTACTGTGTTCACGGCAGTTATTCATTTTTACCAAGCGATAGTACACCTCGTTGGCAATATGCGTTTTATGAGTTTTTGAGCGGTTTTATTATCCAAAAAAAAGAAAAAACACAACCATTTCTCAATACATTGGGATTCAATTCTGGATTTATTCGCCAAAAAGGAATTGACATAAATGGCTATGATATTGAAACTCAAAGAACTTTTAGAGGAGCAGCAGGAGTAGTAGAACAAAATGCAACGGAAGATGGAATGATGGCATTGAGATTGCAACAGGCTGGTGGAAAAATTAAAGCAATTTATGGTTTTGATGCACGAGTTTGGACAAGCGACCGCCGTATCCAATTGGACGGTGGACTTAAAAGTGCCTTGACAATGAGAATTAAAAAATATCTTTTCAAAAGCTAAAAATGTCAATAATCTCAACTATAAAATCAAATCCCAAACTCAAGAAGTTGGTACATTGGTGCTTAATTCCCAAACATCAGGCTCGTCCAAGATTGTGGGTTCAATGGTTTGTTAATCCATTTTTTCACAAAAAAGGAAAAGGCACAAGCATTTGCCGACGTACTCGTATGGATGTTTTACCATTTCAACCTTTTAATATTGGGGATTTTAGCACGGTTGAAGACTTTGCAACCATCAATAATGGCGTTGGTGCGGTCAATATTGGCAATAATTCAAGAATTGGCATTGGCAATGTAATTATTGGGCCTGTAACAATTGGAAACAACGTTATTCTCGCCCAAAATATCGTTATGAGTGGGTTAAACCATATTTATACGGATGTTGAAAAACCTATTTATTTACAAGGGGAAACGGTTTCTACCATTACCGTTGAAGATGACTGTTGGATTGGGGCAAATGCCGTTATTACGGCAGGCATAACCATTGGAAAACACAGTGTAGTTGCTGGCGGAGCTGTTGTTACAAAAGACATTCCACCTTATTGTGTTGCCGTTGGTAATCCTGCAAGGGTAATAAAAAAGTATAATGTTGACACAAAAGCTTGGGAAACAATAAAAGCATCATGAAGGACGGATTAATAGCGAGTTCCAACTTGCCCCAACAACTAAAATCTAACCCCTACATATCAAGCAACTTGTGTACACTTTCAATTTAACACACTGACAATAATCACCTTGTCAGCTTTTCACTTACAAATTCTTACTTTTCTGACCATTCAGATTTTATCCTCATTGCCCATTAAATTTTAAATATTGGAGTTGATTAAACGTTGTTCTTAAAAATTAAGCACATTGTAAAATTTAGTAAGTTCATGTTTTTAGGATTTATTATCGTAATATTGCAATATTATAATATATCAATCATGGGACTCACAAAAACAGAAAACTTTTCTGCTCATCAAAACGAAATCGCCAATCTTTTGAAAGCACTTGCTCATCCAGCCAGAGTGGCTATTATTGACTATTTGCTTTCAGTTGATGAATGTATTTGTTCGGATATTGTGCATAAACTTCCGTTGGCACAACCGACAGTTTCTCAACATTTAAGGGAATTAAAAAATGCTGGTATTATCAGAGGAAGTATTGAAGGCAAATCTATTTGTTATTGTATTGATGAAAAAAACATCGAAAAACTCAGATTATATTTAGATGGAATCATATCATCAAACACTACAAACGCCAAAAGTTGCCTTGTATAAATTTCATTAAGGGAAATTCTAAAAATAAGAGTGCCGTTTAAATTTGCAATTTCCCTCAGTAAAAATCTAAGAAGCGGTTTAAGTTAATTTTTATCGCACGACAAAATTGACCACAGAAAGTTTAAACAGGTTCACTGATAAAAGACATACTTCCATCACTAAATGAGGATTTTTGTAGTAAAGTATTGACCCAAAAATACCTTTTTCCATTCCATAATTTTAACTAAAACAGCTTTCAATATTTATGAGTGCAATGAATTGTAACCCTACCCAACGAAAAAAATTAAGTTTTTTAGACCAATATCTAACCTTATGGATATTTTTAGCGATGTTTATCGGCGTAGGAATTGGCTATTTTCTACCTGATTCATCTGGATTTATCAATTCATTTTCGAGTGGTACAACCAATATTCCATTAGCAATCGGCTTAATACTGATGATGTATCCGCCTTTGGCAAAAGTTCGTTTTGAGAACATGGGTGAAGTCTTCAAAAATACCAAAATATTGGGTGTTTCACTTTTATTAAATTGGATAATTGGTCCAATATTAATGTTTTTTTTAGCCATATTATTCTTTCGTAATCAGCCTGAATATATGGTTGGACTCATTTTAATAGGAATTGCTCGTTGTATTGCTATGGTTATTGTTTGGAATGAATTAGCGGAAGGGAATCGTGAATATGCAGCAGGTTTGGTCGCTTTAAATAGCGTTTTCCAAATTCTATTATATAGCCTTTATGCCTATCTTTTCATTACGGTTTTACCTCCATATTTTGGTGTAAAAAGTATGGAAGTAAACATCACGATTGGGCAAATTGCGGAGAGTGTTTTAATTTATTTAGGAATACCGTTTTTTGCGGGTATCATAAGCCGATATTTTCTAATTAAGTGGAAAGGATTGACATGGTTTAATGAAAAATATGTTCCATTTATCTCGCCCATTACCTTAATATCTTTACTTTTTACCATTGTTTTGATGTTTAGTTTAAAAGGAAAACTAATCGTTCAGATTCCGTTTGATGTCCTCAAAATTGCCATTCCTTTAGTTATTTATTTTATCATTATGTTTTTGGTGAGTTTCTTAATCGGGAAAAAAATGGGAGCAGATTATGCCCAAAACACAGCAATATCCTTTACTGCAACAGGCAATAATTTTGAGTTAGCCATTGCCGTTGCCATTGGTATATTTGGTATCAATAGCGGACAGGCATTTGCAGGAGTAATTGGTCCTTTGGTGGAAGTTCCTGCTTTGATTTTGTTGGTGAGAGCTGCTTTTTGGTTTAAGAAAAAATGGTACTCAGAGCAAAGACAGGACTAAAATCAAGGCAAATCATTTTCCTTTTGAAGGATATTCGTCCTATTTTAATCAAGAACATACTTGATTTGATTGGCTTGCCAAAGCATCTTTTTTAAGACTTCATAGTCACCCGTAAGCATTAAATTTCTGTATTCTTGGAGAGTGTTAATGTACTCGTCCATAACATCAATAATATTTTGTTGATTTTGTCTAAAAATGGGAATCCATGTTTCAGGGTTAGACTTTGCCAAACGTACCGTAGATTCAAACCCAGAACTGGCTAAATTAAAAATATTGTTTTCATTTTCTTCTTTTGCCAACACGGTGGATGCCAAAGCGAATGAACAAATATGTGAAATATGAGAGATATACGCCGTGTGAATGTCATGCGAGGAAGATTCTAAATACATAACCTTCATTTTAAGCCCATTGGTGTACATATTTTCAATTATTTCCACCAATGCAGGCTTGGAATCCTCAACATCACAGAGTACACAATTTTTGAAATCGAAAAGATTAGGAATGGCGGCTTTAGGCCCTGAAAACTCAGTTCCTGCCATAGGATGAGTAGCGATAAAGTTCTGTCTTTTGGGGTGATTCCTAATTTTATCAATGATTATTTTTTTGGTAGAACCAACATCAATGACTACTTGGTTTTCGGAAATCATATTCAAAACATGAGGCAACATCGTTGAAAGCATATCCACAGGAATTGCCAAAATGATAATATCTGCCTGTGTAACGGCATCGGACAAGCGTAGGATTTTATCTACAATTTTAAGGTCGAGAGCTGTTAAAATATGGTCAACGTTACTGTCAACACCGATGACTAAATCGGCAAATTTATTTTCTTTCAAGCTCAGAGCAATTGAACCCCCTATCAGTCCGAGTCCAAGTATTGTTACCGTCATGATTCTTGCATTTAGATTGATTTGTTGTAAAAATTGCCTACTCTCTTACTGGTTTTCGGCACCCCCAGATAATTTCTACAAAAGGTCAACTTTGATGTCGCCGTTATCATCTACACAGCAACTTTCTGCTACGTCTGTTGCCATTTGGATTGTTTCCAATCTCTCTTCTGCTTCAATTGTAAAAAGACCTTCTGCTAATTGTAATTCTTGATTTTTCATCGGTTGGTTTGATTTAGGTTGTTTGCCTACTCTTTTATTGGTTTTCGGCTACCCCAATCGTTTTTACTAAAGGTCAACTTTAATATCTCCGTTATCATCTACACAGCAGCTTTCTGCTACGTCTGTTGCCATTTGGATTGTTTCCAATCTCTCTTCTGCTTCAATTGTAAAAAGACCTTCTGTTAATTGTAATTCTTGAT